>JAGCXX010000101.1 GCA_017961115.1 Prevotella sp.
CTGTGAGTGGGTGCGCAGTGCCAGCGATTTCGGGTTCTTTGCCCCGAAGCTCTTGACTATCTTAGCCCAAAGCAGACGTCCGGCACGCATCTTGGCAATTTCCATAAAGTGGTTCATGCCGATAGCCCAGAAGAATGAGAGTCGTGGTGCGAAAGCATCCACGTCGATACCAGCGTTCACACCCGTGCGGATATAGTCCATACCGTCGGCCAGGGTATATGCCAACTCGATGTCGGCAGTGGCACCCGCCTCCTGCATGTGGTATCCTGAGATGGAGATGGAGTTGAACTTAGGCATCTTCTGTGAGGTGAACTCAAAGATGTCGGCGATGATTTTCATCGAGAATGCCGGCGGATAGATATAGGTGTTTCGCACCATGAACTCCTTCAGAATGTCATTCTGGATGGTGCCAGCCATTTCCTCCAACTGAGCCCCCTGCTCCAATCCTGCAACGATATAGAAAGCGAGGATAGGAAGGACGGCGCCATTCATTGTCATGGACACCGACATCTTGTTGAGGGGTATGCCAGAGAAGAGCACCTTCATGTTCTCCTCGTTGCAGATAGACACGCCAGCCTTGCCCACGTCGCCCACCACACGAGCGTTGTCGGGGTCATAGCCACGGTGAGTGGGAAGGTCGAAAGCGACTGACAGACCCTTCTGTCCAGAAGCCAGGTTGCGGCGATAGAAAGCGTTGGACTCCTCAGCCGTGGAGAATCCGGCATACTGACGGATGGTCCATGGGCGGAAAGGATACATCATGGAATAGGGGCCACGCAGATAGGGAGGGATGCCTGCCGTGAAGTCAAGATGCTCCATGCCCTCAAGGTCCTCCTTGGTATATACCGGTTTCACCTCGATGTGCTCCGGTGTTTTCCAGTTATATGCAATGCCGTTGGCAGTCTGCCACTCAGCACCATTCTGCGGCTGAATGCCAGCATAAATATCTATGTCTTTAAAACTTTTTCTCATGACTGTCATTTTTTACTAGATTCCCAACTTAGCATTGTATTCCTTGAGTGTCTCAAGCACATTGCAGCGTACATGGACGAAATTCTCGATGCCGGCAGCCTTCAGGTCCTCCATGCAAGCAGGAGCGCCAGCCACGACGAACATGGCACGGCCGTCGAGATATTTGAAGGCAGGAATGGCATACTCGGCATACTCATCATCACTTGAGCAAATCACGATGATGTCGGCACCAGCCTCCAGAGCGGCATCAACGCCCTCTTCCACGGTTTTGAAACCGAGGTTGTCGATGACCTTGTAGCCAGCACATGCCAGGAAGTTGCAAGAGAACTGAGCGCGAGCCTGGCGCATGGCCAGATTGCCGATGGTGAGCATGAATGCCACAGGGACGCGGGTATTCTCAGTATGGATGCGAAGTTCCTCAAAATCAGCAGCCAGTCGGCTGGAGCGCACGGCAGGATAAGGTTGGTCGTCATCGCCGCAGCATGCACAGCAACCATCTCTTCCCACCTTACCTTCAGATTTCTCAGTAAAGTTGGGGAACTGGTTGGTGCCCAGGATGAACTCCTTGCGCTTGGCGGCGTCATCATGACGCTTGACATTGGTCTCATTGATGACAGCCTGCACTTTTCCGTCTTTGCAAGCCTGTAGGAAGCCACCGTTTTCCTCCACGCCCAGGAAGATTTTCCAAGCCTCCACAGCCAGGCTGTCGGTGAGGTGCTCGATATAATATGAGCCTGCACCCGGGTCGACCACCTGTCCGAAGTGGCACTCTTCCTTGAGGAGGAGTTGTTGGTTGCGAGCGATACGCTCTGAGAAGTCATTGGGTTGTTCATATGGAGTGTCGAACGGCACGACCACCATCGAATGAATGCCAGCCAGTGAAGCGCTCATCGCCTCGGTCTGGGAGCGCAGCAGGTTGACGTAGCTGTCGAACACAGTCTGGTTGTATGTGGAAGTCGTGGCATTGACAATCATCTTGCATGACTCATTGTCCTTTGGCTCATACTGCTTCACAATCTGTGCCCAAAGCATGCGAGCAGCGCGGAATTTAGCCAACTCCATGAAATAGTTCTCGCTGACGCCCATGTTGAACTTGATTTTGCTGGCAGCGAGGTCGGCATCCACACCTGCATCGGTGAGCAACTGCATATACTCATTGCCCCAAGCCAGTGCATAGCCCAATTCTTGAACGATGTAAGCGCCTGCATTGTTGAGTGCTTCGGAATTGACGGTGATGCAACGGAACTGAGGATAATCCTTGAGCATCTCCACCAGTTTGGAAGCGTTGCTGATGACAGCCGACACATCCCTTCCCTTCATCAGGAGTTTCTCAATGGGGTCGAAGTCGATGCTTCCCACCAGCCTGTTCTTGTCGTAGCCTTTTTCCTCGAAGTAAGCGATAAGGATTTCGGCCAGTTCCACAGAGTGGCTCTTGCAGGTGTTGAAATTGAGTTCAATGCATTCGCACTCAATACCTTTCAACAGTGTGGCGATGAACTCAGCGCTCACCACGTTGCCAGGGATGCAGAATCCGAGAGAGTCAACTCCTTTGTTGAGGATGTCTAGTGCCTTAGCATTGGCAGCGACGGCATCGTCGGCCATGATGTTTTGACGGACATACCACTCATTGGTGTTCTTTTTGTTGCCACGGACGAATGGGAATTCGCCGGGCAGCGCTTCAGGTGTCTTCAGTTTCAGCACATCTTCTCTGCGATAGAAGGGCTGCACATTGAAACCTTCGTTTGTTCTCCAAACGAGTCTTTTGTTGAAATCAGCCCCCTTGAGGTCGACTTGGATTTTGTCCAGCCATTCCTGTGTGGTAGGAGCCTGAAACTCGCCGAAGAGTTTTTCCTTGTTGTTTGACATAGTGAAATGTTTGTTATATAAGTTTTACAATCATTTAAGGGTGATTCAGACCTCCCTAAATAATGTGCAAAGATAGTTGATTTTTCCGACACGATGAAAAAAAAACGGATAAAATCTCAAGCAACATACAATTTTTCATAATCTTTGTGAAGTGCCATCAAATATTTGCACAAAAATTATTTTTTTGAGCATATTTTGAGTAATTTTGCAGTCGATTTTCAAAACATTTATATTAAAATGGATTGGCTCATCGATCTTTTCACTTCCACTGATTCTGTAGCACATGTCGTCCTGCTCTATGCGGTCGTCATCGCTGTAGGTGTCTATTTGGGGAAAATCAAGGTATTTGGCATTTCGTTAGGCGTGACATTCGTCCTTTTTGCCGGAATATTGGCTGGTCACATCCATTTCACGGCTCCTACGACCATCCTCAATTTCTGTCAGGATTTCGGACTGATATTGTTTGTCTTCATGATAGGCATGCAGGTTGGTCCCGGTTTCTTTGAGAGTTTCAAGAAAGACGGTCTCACCCTCAATGGGTTGTCGATAGCCATGATACTGCTCAACATCGGTATGATGTTTGCTTGTTACTATCTGTTCTTCGACACGTCCGACAAGCACTCCTTGCCCATGATGATAGGTACGCTTTATGGTGCTGTGACCAACACCCCAGGTCTGGGAGCCGCCACGGAAGCCATAGGAACCATCTTCAATGACTCCGACATGCCCCAGATAGCCTCAGGTTATGCCTGTGCCTATCCCCTTGGTGTGACAGGCATCATCCTCGCCACCATTGCCGTGCGTTACCTCACCAAGAGCCGTCTTGAGGATGAGGAAGCCAAGCTGGAAGCCGAAGAGGCAGAGAATCCCCATGCGAAGCCTCATGTGATGCATCTCCGTGTGACCAACTCCTATCTCTCGGGGCGCACACTCAAGCAAATCAGCGAGTTTCTCAACCGCGACTTCGTTTGCTCACGTTATCTTCATGATGGTCAGGTGAGCATCCCCAACCGAGATACTATTTTTGAGGTCAACGATGAACTGCTCATCGTGTGTGCCGAAGCCGACTCCGAACCTATTGTCGCATTTATCGGTCCTGAGATTGAGGCAGAGTGGAACGTGGAGTTGGAGAAGCAGCCCATGGTGTCGCGGCGCATAGTTGTGACCAACCCCTCCATGAACGGCAAGACGTTGGGAAAGATGCATTTCTCCAGTGTCTATGGCGTTAATGTGACACGCATCACCCGTCACGGCATGGACCTCTTTGCAGGCCGCAACCACCATTTCCATATTGGAGACCGTGTGATGGTGGTAGGTCCTGAGGACAACGTCAACCGAGTGGCTGACATGATGGGCAACTCTGTCAAGAGTCTCAATGCCCCCAACATAGCCACGATTTTCGTAGGCATTATGTTGGGCATCGTCTTCGGTTGCCTTCCCATCGCCATTCCCGGTATGCCCGTCCCCATGAAACTCGGTCTCGCCGGCGGACCTTTGATTATCGCCATCCTCATCGGCAGGTTTGGCTACCGGATGAAGTTGGTCACCTACACCACGACGAGTGCCAACATGATGCTTCGCGAGATAGGTCTGGTGCTGTTTCTTGCCAGTGTGGGCATCAAGGCAGGAGCAGGTTTCTGGGATACCGTTGTTGCTGGCGACGGTTTGAAATATGTCTACACCGGATTCCTCATCACCGTCATCCCCATCCTCATCATCGGAACAATAGCCAAGTTGGTATACCGGTTCAACTACTTCATTGTCATGGGTATGATAGCCGGTACCTACACCGACCCCCCGGCTCTTGCCTACGCAAATCAAATATGTACGCGCGAGGCACCCGGTGTGGGTTATTCCACAGTCTATCCCCTCACGATGTTTCTTAGGATTCTGACAGCCCAGATTCTCGTGCTGTTCTTCTGTGGATAGGTGGAAAAGGAACAAGAAAAAGAGCAAAAAGAAAGCTTATATATCAAACTTCATGAAAAGATTCAAATTACTAACGTGTTTGCTTGTTTTGGGAAGCCTCAGTGTTTTTGGCCAGGGCGCCAAAAACATCAAGATCAATGAGGTGATGACCAGAAACACAGCCAGTATTGTGGACGAGTACGACATGCATCTCCCTTGGATAGAGTTGGCCAACGTCTCGTTCACCACCTTCAATGTCCGCGGCATGTATGTCACGACCGACACCGCGGTGCTCAACAAGAGCCTCAGTGTCCCCGACCGTGTGGCCAAGATGAGCATTATTCCCAACAATGAGGTCCGCACCAACATGGGAGGCAGGCAGCACCTGCTGCTGTTCCTGAACAGTCTGCCCACCAAAGGTTCGACCCATCTGACAACACCCGTCGACCCCGACCAGACCGTATGGATAGGTCTTTTCGACGGCAATGGAGTTGATTTGATTGACTCGGTCACCGTTCCGCCGTTGAGTGAGAACGTCTCTTTCGCCCGTGAGAGCGACGGTGCTGAAGAGTGGGGTGTGAAGCCCGTAGATGCCGTCACTCCCGGAATCGAGAACTTCATCCATATCACGGAATCCAAGGTGGCACAAATCAAACGAGACGACCCCCACGGTTTCGGTATCACCATCCTGTCCATGGGCATTGTCTTCTCGTGTCTTGCCCTCCTTTGCATCTTCTTCACCATCTTTGGGCGCATCATGAGCAGGAGGCAACGTGAAAAGCATGCCTCAGCCAAGAAGGCACACAGGGAAAGGATGATAGCCGCCCAGGAGGAAGACGAGGACGAGCGCGCCTTCCCCGCTGTCACCATCAAGAAGCACACAGCCGAAGAGACAGCCGATGATGTATATGTTGCCGTCATCTCCATGGCCATCAAGGAATATCTTGATGACATCCACGACAATGAGAGCGGCATCATCACCATCACTCCCAAACAAACCAAATGGACCAGAATTTAACCACAACAATTATCAATCATGAGCAATTATCAATATAAGGTCAACGGTGTTGACTACCAAGTAGAGATAGAGGAAATCGAGGGCAATATTGCCAAAGTTACTGTCAACGGCAAACCATTTGAGGTGGAACTTGCCCAGCCCGTTAAGGCGAAGCCTCAGCCCAAGCGCGTGCAGGTGCAGGCACCCGCTCCCGCCGCCACGGCATCAGAACCCGAGAAGGGTCCCGCCATCAAGCCCAAGGCCGCCGTTGGAGCAGGCAACAAGGTGCTTGCCCCGTTGCCAGGCACCATCACCGATGTGAAGGTGGCTGTTGGCGATACCGTGAAGGCAGGCGACACCGTCATCGTGCTGGAAGCCATGAAGATGCAGAACAACATTGAGGCCGACTGCGATGGAAAGATTACATCAGTATTAGTCACCCGTGGCGACACCGTCATGGAAGGCGCCACACTTGTAACAATAGGATAAGCCATGGGATTTATTGAATTCATCACAACCAAATTCTTCGATTTCCTGTCATACACAGGATTCGCCAACGCCACGATACCCAATCTCATCATGATTGTTGTCGGCGGCATCTTCATCTGGTTGGCCATCAAGAAAGACTTCGAGCCGTTGCTGCTTGTTCCCATCGGTCTTGGCATTATCCTCGGCAACATCCCCTTCAGGGCCGACGCCGGTTTGGAAATCGGACTTTACGAAGACAACTCTGTGCTCAACATCTTCTATCAGGGAGTGCGTCAGGGATGGTATCCTCCCCTCGTCTTCCTCGGCATCGGAGCCATGACCGACTTCTCGTCGCTCATCAGCAATCCCAAACTGGTGCTCATCGGAGCCGCCGCTCAGTTTGGTATTTTCGGTGCCTACATGGTGGCCTTGGCATTAGGATTTGAGCCAAACCAGGCAGCAGGTATCGCCATCATCGGTGGTGCAGATGGTCCTACCGCCATCTTCCTCTCCTCGAAGTTGTGTCCCAACCTCATGGGAGCCATCGCAGTCTGTGCCTATTCCTATATGGCCCTTGTGCCTGTCATCCAGCCCCCATTGATGCGTATGCTCACCACCAAGAAGGAGCGTGTGATTCACATGAAGCCGACTCGCCATGTCAGTCAGACAGAGCGTGTCCTCTTCCCCATCATCGGTTTGCTCCTCACGACCTTCCTCGTTCCGTCGGGTCTGCCCCTGCTCGGTATGCTGTTCTTCGGCAACCTCCTCAAAGAGAGTGGCAAGACAACCCGTCTGGCGAAGACTGCCGGCAGTGCGCTCAACGACATCGTGGTGATTCTTCTTGGCCTTACCGTGGGTTGCTCCACCCAGGCCAGCGAGTTTCTCACCCTCAACACCATCAAGATATTCGTCCTTGGTGCCATGGCATTCATCATTGCCAGTGCGAGTGGTGTGCTGTTTGTGAAGTTGATGAACCTCTTCTTGCCTGAGGAAAAGAAAATCAACCCCCTCATTGGCAATGCCGGCGTCAGTGCCGTTCCGATGAGTGCGCGCATCTCCAACAATATCGGACTGGAGTACGACCGCCATAACTTCCTGCTCATGCACGCCATGGGACCGAACGTCGCAGGTGTGATTGGTTCTGCTGTCGCCGCCGGTACGTTGTTGGGATTCTTCTCGTAAGATTATTCACCTAAACGAGACCACAGATGCAAAAGGACAAGCCCCGACTGATAGGCAAGCGCTATGTGCTGCCCTTCGTGCTCATCACCACCCTGTTTTTCCTGTGGGGATTTGCTCGTGCCATCCTTGATGTGCTCAACAAGCACTTCCAGGACGAACTCCATATCTCCATCACCCAGTCGTCGCTGATTCAGGTAACCACCTATTTAGGTTATTTCATCATGGCGATACCCGCAGGTTTGTTTATCAACCGCTATGGCTACCGCCGTGGCGTGGTGTTTGGTTTGGTCGTGTTCGGTATTGGAGCGTTGTCCTTCATCCCTGGGATGCAGGCAGGCACGTTCTATGCATTCTTGGTTTCGCTGTTTGTCATTGGCTGCGGACTCGTCTTCTTGGAGACCGCAGCCAATCCCTATGCCACCGAATTGGGACCGGAGGAGACTGCGTCGAGTCGCCTCAACCTGTCGCAGACGTTCAACGGCATGGGTTGTTTCATGGCCACCTTCATCGTGGGACAATACCTGTTCCGCACCGACGGTACCAGTGGCGATGTCAGTGTGCCCTATATGGTGATGGGCATCATCGTGCTGGCAGTTGCCGTCATCTTCTCCTTCGTCGACCTTCCTGAAATACATGAGGAGAAGGAAGATGAGGATGTCTCCGCCCTACCCTTCTCTGCAAGGCTGAAGGCTTTGTTCCGCCATCGCAGTTTTGTTTTCGGACTGATAGCCTTGTTGGCCTACGAGGTGGCAGAGATTTCCATCAACAGTTATTTTGTCAACTTCGTCACTGGCGAGGGATGGATGGACAAGAACCGCGCCTCCGTCATCATCAGCGCTGCTCTGGTCATCTTCATGGTGGGACGTTTTATCAGCAGTTGGATAATGCGTACGGTGCGAGCCGAGGTGCTCCTTTGCTTCTGTGCCATCATGACGATGCTGTGTATGGTAGTCGTCATGCTCGACATGGGGCGTGTCTCCGTCTATGCTTTGGTGCTCAACTATCTCTTTGAGGCGATGATGTTCCCCACCATCTTCTCCCTGTCGCTCCGTTCCCTCGGCAAACTCACCAAGAGTGCCTCATCCCTGCTGATGATGACCCCCGTAGGCGGCTGCGGATTTATGCTCATGGGAATCTTGGCCGACCAGACGGGTAGCATGACATGGCCGTTCATCATCCCGCTGATAGGTTATGGCATAGTTTTGGCTTTTGCCTGGAGTTTAGCCAAGAAATAAGTTAATCAAAATTTGCTCACTCCTCTGTGACTATTGTGTCGGGAACGGCGAGGGGCATGTCTTTTTGCGAGAGGTAAAACATATAGAGGACAACAGGTTTGGTGCCTCGGTTCTCTCCGTGGTGGACAGTGCCCACCATCTCTACGACAGCCTCACCCTCATGCACCACTTTTGTTTTTCCGTCCAGACCGATGATGGTGAGTTCGCCCTGTGTGAGCACACCAAAGTTCATCGCCACGTGGTGATGCCATCCAAGTTTCTGTCCTGGGGGAAATACGTATTTCATGGCAACGAGTTCTGGCCTTCCCTGTAGATAGTCGGGCAGTTCGACACCATCCCAGCTCTGTGAGGTACGGATGAGTTCGGTGGTCTGAATCCGTGAACTCAATGCTTTCAGAATGAAAGGTTTTATTTCTTTTTCAAAGATGCCCCGTTCAACGATTCGATAGTGCGGATGGTAGGCATCTCGATATTCCTTGGAGTGGCTGATGGCATATTTCCCAGCGGCGAGGACACTGTCGATGAAGTTTTTGTCGTTTTGGTAGTTAGGCAGGTTAAGATTCATCTCATCGATGGCAGCCACCATCCTGTGCCATCGGTCGCTCCATGAATCTACGGATGGTCGCCCTTCAGAGTTAGCGCTCCGTATAAAGGCATCGAGGAGCAAGTCCTCTGAGAAGATATCTTCCTTGATGCCCCCGATGCTTACCCTATAATAGTTGCTGTCTGTTCCACAAGGTTCGTAGAACCACGCTTGCAGGTCATCCAGGCTGGTGGTTGACAGTTCCTCATCGAGATACTCCTTCACCATCTGTCTGTTTCTCACCAGATGCTCGGCACCCATATAGTCCTGAAAGCAGGATTTGTAGATGTCGAGCAGCCTTAATTTCGGATATTCCTGCATTTGCCTGCATACAAAACCCTGGATATCCTGTGCCGCCATTGATATGGAAGCCAACAATAAAATTGACAACAATATCCCTTTTTTCATACTTGAAAAATTAGAATTCATTATTATGTGCTTCTGCTTGTTTGCTGATGGTCTGATGGAGGAATATATGTCCAACCTATCAAAACCAATGGCAAAAATACAAAAAAAGGAAGATTTTCGCTATATTTGTACCCACATTTTAACTTAACACGGTTGTTCCATTCAAATAAAGAACAGATATATGGATTCACACATGATGAAGATAGTCATACTTGACGGTTTTACAACAATCGGAAAGACACCCACCGATGATTTGGTGTGGAAAGGGCTGATGGAATTGGGTAAGGTGAAAGTGTATGACCGAACCAAACCAGAAGAGACGGTGGCCCGAGCAGCCGATGCCGACATTGTGTTGACCAACAAAGTTGTTCTCAATAGCGAAGTCATCGCCCAACTTCCCCATCTGAAGTATATCGGAGTGCTTGCCACAGGTTACAACGTGGTGGACGTTGAGGCCGCCCATCAACGAGGCATCACCGTGACCAACGTACCCGCCTACAGCACGGAGAGTGTGGCGCAGATGGTGTTCGCCCATCTGCTTACCGTGACCAACCGCACCGAGCATTATGCCGTTGCCAACCGCAGCGGCCGTTGGAGCACCAATCCTGATTTCTGTTATTGGGACACGGAGTTGACGGAGTTGGCAGGCAAGACTTTTGGTATAGTAGGTTTGGGAAACATAGGCCGTCGTGTGGCTCAAATTGCACTTGCCTTCGGCATGAAGGTGCAGGCGTTGACCAGTAAGGCGGCAGATTCTTTGCCCGAAGGCATCCGTAAGGCATCATTGGAAGAGTTGCTTTCCACATCGGATGTTATTTCGCTCCATTGTCCGTTGACAGACAGCACCCGGCATCTGATTGACTCCAAGACATTGGGACAGATGAAAGCCACAGCCATTCTGATCAATACAGGCAGGGGACCATTGGTGGACGACCAAGCGGTAGCTGATGCTCTTGCCGAAGGTCGTCTCTCCGCCTTTTGTGCCGATGTGCTTACTGAGGAACCGCCAAGCATTACCAATCCGCTGTTGAAACAACCCCAGGCATACATTACCCCGCACATCGCGTGGGCCACAAATGAGGCCCGCGGTCGATTGCTACAGGTAGCCACCGACAATGTACGCATGTTTCTGAAAGGAGAGCCCCAGAATATGGTATGAGTTTTTTATCTGACAATCAGGGTGTTTACTCACTGTAAGACAAATGTAAGACAGATGTAAGGTTGTTTTCCGCATCACAAGCCGTTGGAATTGCTACTTTTGCAGCAAAACCCAAACGGCATGATACGACCAAAGACTTTGTCAAGAATCGACATCCTGACAGGGTGGCTGACCTTCATCATCGCAGCCACC
>JAGCXX010000102.1 GCA_017961115.1 Prevotella sp.
AACGTTCCCGTGTTCACTACCGGCTGGGCAGAGTCGTCGCCGCAGAGCACCACAAGCAGGTTGCTCACCATTGCAGCCTTCTTGTCGTCGTCCAGATCTACGATGTTTTCATTTGAGAGTTTGTCGAGCGCCATCTTCACCATCGACACGGCACCCTCCACAATCTTCTCACGGGCAGTGATGATAGCCGAAGCCTGTTGGCGGCGCAGCATCACGGCAGCAATCTCCGGGGCGTATGCCAGGTAGTTGATACGTGCCTCCACCACTTCGATGCCAGCCAGTGCCAGACGCTCGTCGAGTTTCTCTTCCAACTGCTGGTTTATCTCTTCGGCACTCGAGCGCAGTGTGGGCTCGTCCTCACGCTTGTTGTCCTCGTCATCGTAGGCATACTGACCAGCCACCTGACGAAGGGCGGCGTCGCTCTGCACGCGGACGAACTTCTCCAACGCATTCATGATGCTCTTGGCGCTGCTGCCTATTTCAGAGGGCGAACTGGCCATGGTCTGTGAGTCGACCTCGAACATGGCCTTGTAGGTGTCCTTCAGTTTCCACACCAGCACCAGTCCAATCATCACGGGATTGCCAGTCTTGTCGTTCACCTTAATGGGTTCTGCATCGAGGTTGCGGGCACGCAGCGACAATTTCTTCGCGCCATAGAAGGGGTTGACCCAAAAGAAACCTGTACGGGTGAATGTTCCGCTGTATTTTCCAAACCAGGTAAGCACACGTGCCTCATTGGGCTCGAGCATCAGGAATCCACACCAGCAGATGATGTTGATAAGAAGCAGCAGGCCACAAGCAGCAAGCAGCCATCCCCCGCGCGCACCATTACTTTCATCAAGCATGATAATGCTGAATATGATACCTACGATAGCCAGGATAAGAACTGCCAAGTTGACAAACAACATCAGAAAACCATTGAAGGCATTTCCTGAGAATGAAATTTCTGTTTTATTTTCCATTTTGCTTATAATTAGATAGTTGATAATAATGATATCATTTTGATATCGCAAAGGTATTATTTTATTTTGAAAGCACAATGGATTGACGCAATTATTTAACGATTTTTAAATTTTAGTCAAGAGTCGTCTCGACTTGTCAGACCAGTCAGACTTGTCGGACTTGTCGGACAAGTCATACAATCAAAAAAGGGCAGCAGAAACATCTCTGCTGCCCTTTGATATCAGGTTGAAACTCGCTTTTAGTCGAGCTGTGCCAGTTTGTTGTCTGAGCCAAGCACCTCGATAATCTTGTGCTTGTACATCTTCTCCATCTCGTCGCGAGCGGGACCACAGAACTTGCGCGGGTCAAACTCTCCGGGTTTCTCTGCCAAGGTCTTGCGGACAGCAGCGGTGAAGGCCAGACGTGAGTCGGAGTCGATATTGATCTTGCAGACAGCGCTCTCAGAAGCCTTGCGGAGCTGCTCCTCGGGGATACCCACTGCATTGGGCAATTTTCCGCCATACTGGTTGATGATGTCGACATACTCCTGGGGAACTGACGAAGAACCGTGGAGCACGATGGGGAAGCCAGGGAGCTTCACCATGATGGCGTCGAGCACGTCGAAAGCGAGTGGTGGGGGCACCAGGCGACCCGTCTTCGGGTCAACAGTGCACTGCTCGGGCTTGAACTTATAGGCACCGTGTGAGGTACCGATGGAGATGGCCAGTGAGTCAACGCCTGTGCGGCTCACGAAGTCAATCACCTCCTCGGGTTTGGTATAGTGCGACTCCTCTGCCACAACCTCGTCCTCAACACCAGCGAGCACACCCAGCTCACCCTCTACGGTGACGTCAAACTGATGTGCATACTCCACCACCTTCTTGGTCAGGGCGATGTTCTCCTCGTAGGGAAGAGCCGAACCATCGATCATCACAGATGAGAAGCCCATGTCTACACAGCTCTTGCAGGTCTCGAAGCTGTCGCCATGGTCGAGGTGAAGCACGATTTCGGGATGCTTGCAACCCAACTCCTTGGCATACTCCACAGCACCCTGTGCCATGTACTGCAGGAGGGTCTGGTTGGCATAATTGCGTGCACCTTTAGACACCTGGAGGATAACCGGAGATTTGGTCTCCACCGAAGCCTTGATGATGGCCTGGAGTTGCTCCATGTTGTTGAAGTTGAACGCGGGGATGGCATAGCCGCCATTGATGGCCCTGGCAAACATCTCACGGGTGTTGACAAGACCTAATTGTTTGTAACTTACCATAGTTGAAAATATTAACTGTGAAAAACTGTCTTTTAAAACTGAGTGCAAAATTAGCATTTTTAATGGTGAAAACAAAGGTTTTCATGCTTTTTTTACCTCTGCCCCCAACAGAAAAAGCCACTTCACACCATGACATACAAACAAGATGAGTAATTGCAAAATTCAGTTGGCAAAAAAAAAGATGAAGGATGAAAGTTTGCCAGTATGACAAAACCATCCTTCATCTTTCAATATATGATTCATTTGCCGCCTTTTATCCTTTTGGGACACAACCTCCAGGCAATCAGGTGTAATGGCCTAACTTTATTTAATCTTCATTCGTATCTATGACCCTCCAGATGAGTGCAGCCAGCGCGCCACCCACCAACGGACCAATGATAAACACCCAAAGTTCGCTGAGCGCCTGTCCGCCCTCGAAGATGGCAGGACCGATGGAACGGGCCGGATTGACCGATGTACCCGTGAAATGGATACCCACCAAATGGATGAGGATGAGCGACAGACCGATGGCGAGACCCGCGAAATTGTTGGTAGCACCATTGGTTTTCGCCGTTGCACCCAGCACCACCAGCACAAACAGCATGGTGAGCACAATCTCAACGACCAATCCGTTGGTCACACCATAACTGCAGGCATTGGCTCCCGTGTGTGTGGTGATGAAAGGATCGCCCACTGCAGTGCCCACGATGCCAGCCAAGGCTGCTGCCGCAATGATGGCACCTATCACCTGGAAGAGCATATACATGCCACAGTCCTTGGCACTTATGCGGCCGCTGAGGAAGACACCGAGGGTGATGGCAGGATTGATATGGCATCCTGAAATGCCGCCAATGGTATAGGCCATGGCAACAACGGAAAGACCGAAAGCAATAGCGGTGCCTACCACGGAAGCCGTGTCAGAGCCGCAACCCAGGGCAACAGCCGTGCCGCAGCCCAAGAAGGTGAGTGTGAATGTACCCACCAATTCTGCTAAATACTTCTTCATATTTTTATCCTTTAATTGATGATTAGAAAATTTCCACCTTGATTGTGCAAATTTACAAAAATTAATTAAAATAGGCAAGATTTTTTAAAAAATTTTTAAAACAACAATTCAAAGAACACCTCGCTCACCAAGAATGCCATCCACTTTTGCAATTGATTGTCATTCAGAATTTTTTTCGGCATCACCCGGATGAGTGATGCCGAAAATTTTGTTTAACTGTTTTTCGAGGAAAATGAGACCCATCCTACTTGACAGTCTTTTTCTTGTGGTCCTTGATGTAGACACCCCTGGTCGGGGTCTTGGTCTTGACACCCTGGATGCTGTAAGTGTCATCGTCTGCATTTTCCGAAGTGATTTCTCCTATGCCGTTGGCAACACCTATTACCCCTGAGAGGATGACCGTCTCGTAGTGAGGATTGGTGAACAGGATGTCGGAAACCTTGATTCCGTCCATTTTTCCTACAAACCTAAGGTTGACCAAGGCACCATTCTGAAGGGTTGTCCTCCCGTCCTCTGGTGCAAAGACCACGATTCTGTACCGACCGTCACCAATGTCATTGACTGACATTTGGTGACCACCTGGCTGACTACTGCTGAGAGAAGCATCAAACAAGGTGCATCCGTCAGGCAGACTCAAGGTCATCTCACAGGCAGTGAAGGGAGCGTTGCCATCCAAGGAAATGCTGTATGACTGACCTTTACCACTCAGGTACACCTTGTCCTCCATGTCGTACCTTGCATTGGCTGGAGCACCCAGACGGGTATTGTTAAGGATAATCTGCACCACTTGCATTACGTCGGCAACATTGATTTTTCCATCACGGTTCACATCTGCATTCCGTCTGATGAAAGAGGGAGGTGTTTCCCTCACAATGTGGTTGACGATCATCATGACATCGGTCACGTTCACCGACTTGTCACCGTTCGTGTCGCCGAGGAGCAAATTGTCATTCACGTTGAGAATCTGATACAGACGGCCTAGATTGCCAGCAAGGTCTTCAACTGTGATATCAACCAAAAGCGTATCCATCAGTTCCTCCGAAGTGAGCGGCAGTTCGAAGTTGGACTCGTTGATGACAGCCACGTTCCTCTGCTCGCCATTTACGAGCACCTGAAGGGTGCTCATCTTCGTGCAGATATTGTCGGTCACATTGATGTGCATCAGTCCGCTCTCCTCATTGAGCACAGCCGTAATCTGAGGTGGCATCATATCATTCTTGAGAGAAGTCGCCAGCATATACGCTCCGAGCCTGTCCACCATCAAGGTGGTTCCTGCGCGTCCTATATTTTGCCAGGTCTCACCCTCGTCATCGGAATAGTACACATCCAAAGGTTGTGTATCTGAGAAGCCAAACGGTGTTAGGTCATCAGCGCCAATGGTCGTCTCCAACTTCATCATGCCTTGGTGGGTAGTCTGCAGCGTGTCGGTGCCATATACGGCGTCCAGCTCACACACCTCACTAATGACGAACAGCGTGTCGCCCTCCTCAGTTATTCCAAGTTGGCATCCCGCCGGGTAGTAATGCGAGAATCCAATGACTGTGCCCTCCTCAAAATTCAGGGTCTCCTCATTGACGGTGAACCTAAGGTTGCAGATGTCTTTCTGCAAGTTCTGTGCAATCATCGGGTGCTTGCTCCTGATGCGGAGCGAATTGGTATCATAAATATGGGGAGCTATCTTGTTTTCAAAGATGGCCGGGTAGTTTGACGGCTCATACTCAAGCTTTTCCCCCGCTTCATCATACTCCTTGTCCAGATCATTCAGGTCATCGTCATCGAACAAGTTGTAGATCTTGTCATGGATTTTCCCCGTGATGGCCTTGGTGATGTCCTCAAAAGTGGTAGAAGGTCTTAGTACCACTGGCAGGAAGCATTTGTCTGCGACGCTGTAATACGTCTCAGAGGGGAAGTAACTAAATCTCAGAGAGAATCCCAGGTCCAGAGTGAGTTTGAAGATTTTTCCCGGTTTCAGGGGAATTTTTATCTTTCCCTCTATTTGGGAAGAGTTCTGCACGGAGATTTTCAGGGGATCTTTGAGGTTGTACTCTCCGCCCGACGGTATTGCCTGCAGTTTGCCCAAGAGGTTGGACTCTTCCCACACCTTCTTGTGTTTCCAAGGACGCTCTACCATGTAGGAGCTAGTGAAATGTGGATAAATGCCACCTACAATATTCTTGTAGTAGTCATCAAGCCTTGCATATTCCTCCATCCGTGTCAGCCATGGACCTTTGCTGCTCATCTTGTAATTCACGGCATCGGAGACTGAGAAGGAGAGACTCTCCTTCAGGTCTTTCGCCCAGTCCGCCCAACTTCCACAGATGTATTTGGCAAGTTTGTCAATGGAGAATGTAACTGCTGTCTGAATCTCATACGTGTTCGAGATTTCAGCAAGATGTTCCCTTTCCTCTGTGGTGTACATCTCCTCCTCTTTCCAAGACCAAGCAAAGGTCCCCCCAAACGTCGGACTCGTATCACCCAAGAAATGATAGAGTTTGTTGGAAAAGCCAGACGCGCCAACGGCATACTTCCACCATGGCTTGTGAGGGGATGCAAGGTCCTCAATCAGCGAGTTGAACTCACCGCCTACCTCAACCTTGAATTTGCTGTTCTTGCCATAAAGATACTTTCCGTCATTAAAGCGTTTCTTCCATGGTTCCCATGAGAAGGCAGCACTGCCTTTGAAAGACAGATTGGGAATAGTGATTGCACTGATGTCCGGAAGTTTTGTGCCTCCTATCCATCCCAACTTTTCCGGTATTTTCTTCAGGATGTCGGTTTCCCCCCTCACATTGACCCCCAAGGCCCAGTCGTCGTAGGTTTCGTTGTCCACAATAATGTCGCTGAAGAAGCCCTTTCCTCCGTATTTCTTGGTATACCACGACTCCAACGCCCTTATACCCTTTACGGCCGTATTGTTGGTTACGATGAAAATACTCTCCAGCTCACCCATGAAGATAGCTATAGGCGTTTTCCATGAGGTCAGGTCATAGGTGGTCGTCTGTTTGTAGCTGATGTTGCCGCCGGCACCAAAATTGACACAATCCCAGAAACTCATATCTGCATTTGCCTTGGCTTCAATACCTGTTTGCAGGGAGATTGTTGGGTTAGAGTCTGCCAAATCCTTGTATTTCCTTGTATAAGAGACAGGGAAGTTCAGTCCTAAACTTGCGTTGAAGTCAGCAATGTGGAATGCATCCTCCCCACCCTTGGCTGTGATGCCACGGTTGATGGCGAACTCATAGCTCTCTATATTCTCCAGTCCTGTGAAGTCGGAGAAGGAGTTGGGCTGGTGTACTTTCAGCATGATGTCTCCGGATTCCACCATAAACTGCACTGTCTCGTTGTTTTCATTGAGCAGGGCAGCGTATGACAGTACAGCGGTCTGTCCGCGCTCAGCAATGGCGGCACTGCCTTCCGTCCGTAAGCGGAGCACTGCGAGTCCGTTGTCATCCGACACCGTGGTCTCTGCGATGTCATGAAGATTTGTCCCCTCTATCGTGGTGTTGAAGCGGATTCTGAGTCCCCTCAGACGGTTACCTTGCCCATCGGTGATGCGGAAATAGTGATACACCTCCGAACCCAATGTCACCTCGGTAGGGACGAGTCCATTGGTCACATGGGTGATGGTGGCCATTGCAATCTCCGGCATTTCGCCAGCCTCCACGGTCACAGTCTTGGGGTTGGGAAACTCATAGCCTTTGACGAGGCTACTGACAATCCCCTCGTTGGTCTTATAATACACACCAACCTGATGCTCCCCTACTGTCTCGGGAGTCCATTGCGCAACAGCCAATGGGGTGCTCTCGTTCGGCGACAGCACCACCTTCTTCTCTGTTAACATCACACCGTTGTCCATAATATACAGTGTACCCCTCCAGATTTCCTCGTTCTTGTTGATGACGGTGGTGGAGATTGGCGTGAAGTCCCCTTGCTGCATCGTTTCAGGACAACTGATAATGGAGGCGAGTTCCAGGTACTTGTTGTAGGTGTAGTCGGCCTTTACATCGATCATCATGATATTGGATCCACCGTCTTTTGTTGCGACAGGGATGCCGTCGCCGATGCCTCTCGACAGGAAGTACAGCACCAATGCTTTGGAGCCCGAACTCGTTGGCGTATAATAGCAGTCCAAATTGTGTGCTCCGTTGTCGGGAATGCTGATGTCCTTCCACCTGTGAATAACAGCATCACCATCACGCAGTTCGAAGGAGCCTCGCCACTGGTGCTCACCGCTGTTGACCACCCACACATTGTAGTTGTAGCTGTGATTCACGGTCATGGGGTCGACACCTGTGAAGCCGTCAATCCTGTGTAGGACGATGTCGGCATTGGAATAGCCTGGTTGCTTTGTCTTCACGGCCTTGGGGAAGTCGCTCCAGTCGCTGATGCAACGGGGCTTGTTGTTCCTTGCCCTCACCTTGAAGACATATGAGGTGCCCGGCTCCAGTCCCGTGATTTTCTCATAGTTGGCTGAGGTGCCGCCCCTATAGACGGGTTGTTCGTTGTCGCCTTCCTCATAGACGTATATGTCATAGAGGAGCGCACCCTCTATTGCTGCCCAGTTGGCGGTGAATCCCGTCTCATGAATGTCTGTTGCCTTGAAGGTAGCTGGGTCGGGGGTTGCCAGTTTCTCCGTGGTGATGTCAAGGCTAAAGTTGGAAATGTCGGTGACTCTGCCATCAACATCATTCCAGAATGTCACTTCCAGCTCATGCTCTCCATCGTATAAGAAACTGGCGTCAATGGTCTCATCCAACAGATAATCGTATTGGGGTTCATCCAAATAGGTGGTTGAGGGTATGTCACCATCAATGTAAATCGAGGAGCAGATGATCTTCGCGTCGCTGTTGTGATTACACTTCACCAAAATAGGTGTCGAGGTAATGGCGCTCGCTGTCTTCCCGCTGTTGCTCACGGCGCGGCAG
>JAGCXX010000103.1 GCA_017961115.1 Prevotella sp.
CCCGGCACACTGTCCATCCATTTCTGGAGCAGGTAGATGACATTGAATTTACTGTATCTGGTCATATGGAGGTTCCAGTTTGAGGTTTGATATTTGAGATTCGAGATTTTAGATTTTAGAGTTATCGTCAGACTTGTCGGACTTGTCGGACCTGTCGGACCTGTCGGACTTGTCAGACTCGTCGGCCCTGCCTGATTATCTCTTTTTCTGTTTTACGCTTGATGAGGTGGCGATGCTGCGTACGCAGCGGAAGCCGATGTAGGAGCGTGGCTGGTTTTGGTATTCCCATGAGCGCCAGGCAGAGCGGATATACGACTCCGGGTCTTTCCACGAACCGCCGCGGACGCTCTTTTTCTTGAGCCCGTAGGGGTCTTCCTTGGCAGCCTTGTACTCCAACTGCGGGTTGAGGTCGTTCATGGCGTCGACACCCGCCTCGGTGAAGATGGTGCTGGTCCATTCTGCCACGTTGCCCGCCATGTCGAAGAGCCCGTTGGTGTTGGCGGAGTAGATGCCCACCTTGCTGGTGATGAGGTTGCCATCCTTGGTGTAGTTGCCCTTGTCGGGCTTGAAGTTGGCGAAGAAGCACCCATCACCGTTTTTCACATCCTCATTCTCCCACGGGAACTCCGCGCCGTCCTTGCCACGGGCGGCATACTCCCACTCCGCCTCTGTGGGCAGTCGGTAGCGCTGCACGTAGCGCGCCTCAGGTCCGAGGCCCTTGAGCAGGTAGTCGGTGCGCCATGCGCAGAAGGCGTTGGCCTGCTCCCACGTCACGCCCACGACGGGATAGTCGTTGTAGGTGGGGTTGCTGAAATAGTTGCGCAGGTACATCTCGTTGTCGGAGTTGCGGAAGTCATTGACCCAGCATGTGGTGTCGGGATAGATGTTGACGATGTAAGTGTTGAGGAAGTCCCACGGACCGGAGAGGGGCCGGTTGATGGTCTCCCTGACGATGCGCCCCTCGTCGTCGATGTATGCGGTGTCCTTGGATATCATCACCTCCTCGTTGGGGTCGATGATGACGTCGGTGTTGAGGTTGCGCTCCTCAGGGCGCAGCCTGTTGCGCCTCAATGCCGCCGTGGTGTAGTCGTAGATTTCATAGCGGTAGTTGAGCTGACTGGCATCGAGCGACTTCTCACCGGTGACGGGGTTGGTGATGTATAGGCTCTCGATGGCACGCAACTCATCCTCGTTGGGCTTGCGCGGCAGCGACTTCTTCCAGTCGAGGTGTGGTGTCACGGGGTCGCCGTTCTTGTCCTCGGTAATCTTGTAGGTCTCGTCGACACCATAGGCGGGGTCGGCGAGGCGCTCGCGGAGGATGGAGTCGCGCACCCAGAAGACAAACTGCTTGTATTTGGAGTTGGTCACCTCGGTCTCGTCCATCCAGAACCCGTCGACGGAGATTTCCTTGACGGGGGTCTGCTTGCCCCACAGCGTGTCCTGCTGGTCGATACCCATCTTGAGGAATCCTCTCTTGACCATGGTCATGCCGTATGGCGCAGGCTCCTTGAAGGATCTTCCTCCGCCCACGCCGGTGACCTCGCCACCCCTTCCCGATGAGGTGGCCGACTTGCTGCCCATGCATCCTGTGAGCGCCACGAGAGTGACGGCGCAGAGGGCAGCAACGATATTTCTCATTCTCATATTCACAGATTACCTATTTTTCAAGTTTTGTCTTTGCTCGACATTATAATATACGCACGCTTTTGTGCTTGTTCTTTCCTTTCTTCGCCATGTTGAGGTCTGTCTGAAAACCTACGAACAGCTCATGGCTGCCATTTCCGATGCTGATGCCGGTGGTGTAGAACTCATAGCTGTATCCGATATGGATGCCGTGTACGACGCCTCCAATCATCGCGGTGACCGAGTTGGTGGGACTGTATCCCACGCCGGCATAGAAATGCTTCTCGTCGTGATGGTAGGCGAGCCGTGCGGTGATGTCTCCCCTATATCCCACGCCGTCGGTCCTCACGAGAAAAGTGGGATGTATAGTAAGAAACGGATTTCTCAGCCGAATATTGTATCCACCTGTCAAATAATAGGTTCGGTCGATTTGCAACTCATTGGTCTCACCGAGTTCTACTTTGGGCGACGTGAGGTGCTGGGCCGAGACGCCCACATACCATGCCTTGTGTACATAGTAGAGTCCGGCACCGAGGTCGAGAGTCTGTCCCTTAACCTCCGAGGAGGTGAACGCGGGGTCGTTGGTGACGTCGAGGTCGAGGTCGCTGCCGTCCATATTCTCCATGAGCAGTCCGGCCTGGATGCCCACGCTGAACATACCTCCGAAGAGTTTGGCCTTGAAGGCGTACTGTCCCGACAGGCGCTGGTGGGTGAAGAGTCCGAGTTGGTCGTTGACGAGTTGGAGTCCCACACCGTGGGTGGTGCTGCCGAGGAGGAAGGGCATGTCGCCGCTGACGTACATGGTCTTGGGACTGTGTTCAAAGCCTACGAAGTTCATGGCGTATGCGGCGCCGATGTTGAGTTTCGACTCCTTTCCCACCGACCCGGGGTTGAAATACGGCTCCATGACCCAGTAGTGGCCAAAAGGCACATCATACTGGGCTTTGGCAACGAGCGGAGCGACTGCCAATACCACGAGAAACAGGATTTTTCGTATTAACACGTTTAAATAACGTGATATTGATGGATTTATTATTTGAGCAACTCAGTTTTTGAGACCAGCGGTGCCCACGGTCACATCGTCCTGTTCAGAGAGGAACATAATGAGCAGCAAGAATAGTTCATAGTTCATAGTTCATAATTCATAGTTATATGCAAACTGGGATTTTTGAGGAGTTCTCATGCTGGATGAAGGATTAAAGATGAAGGTGCCCATTTGGATGAAAGATGAAACATGAAAGATGAAGGATTATTTGA
>JAGCXX010000104.1 GCA_017961115.1 Prevotella sp.
CTCGATGGTGACGGCAAAGCCGAACTGGCGGTGAAGACCGCCGACGGTACGACAGACGGTAATGGAAAAGTCATCGGAGATGCCAATGCCGACTATCGTTCGCCACAAGGGCGCATCCTCAGTGGACCCGAATACCTCACCGTTTTCAACGGTCTCACCGGCGAGGCAATGGATACCCGTCCCTACATCCCCGAACGAGGTGAACTGAGTGCCTGGGGAGACAACAAGGGCAACCGTTCGGAACGCTATCTCGCCGCCGTCGGTTATCTTGACGGCAAGCACGCCTCCGTCATCTTCTGCCGCGGATACTACACCCGCAGCGTCCTCGCCGCATGGGACTGGGACGGACATGAGTTGAAGAAACGATGGGTCTTCGACACCAACGACCCTGAATGGAAAGACTATGCCGGACAGGGTAACCACAACCTGCGTGTGGCGGATGTCGACGGCGACGGATGCGACGAAATCACCTATGGCTCAATGGCCGTGGACCACGACGGGCGCGGACTCTACAACACCGGCATGGGACATGGCGATGCCATCCACCTCACCGCCTTCGACCCCACGACAGACGCGCTGCAGGTGTGGGACTGCCACGAGAACAAGCGCGACGGCAGCGACTTCCGTGACGCACGGACAGGAAAAGTGATATTCCAGATACCCAGCAACGAAGACGTAGGGCGCGCCATGGCTGCCGACATCGACCCCACACATCCCGGCGTGGAGATGTGGAGTACGGCAAGTCAAGGCATCCGCAACATACGGGGCGAGGTCATCACCGAGGGAAGGAAGTCGGAAACAGAAAACACCCACGTCATGTTCGGTGGCATGAGGGTTTCCGTGAACTTCGGCATCTGGTGGGACGGCGACCTGCTGCGCGAGTTGCTCGACCATGAGAGGGTGACCAAATACAACTGGGAAAACCACACCGCCGAACTCTTGCAGCAATTTGAAGGCTGCCAGTTCAACAACGGCACGAAGTCCAACCCCTGCCTCTCCGCCGACATCCTCGGTGATTGGCGCGAGGAAGTCATCACACGCGACCGCATGTCGGAAGAACTGCGCATTTACGTTACCACTATCCCCACCGATTACCGCATCGACTGCCTGATGTATGACATCCCCTACCGCCTCTCAGTCGCCACGGAGAATGTGGGCTACAACCAACCACCCGAGACTGGTTTCTATCTGGGACCCGACAAGAAGGATTATCTCAAGTAGCCGCAAGAGAAAACTATAAAAAGACAACTATAGAAATATTACTTTAATACCTTATCACACATCATCAGATGAAAAACTATTTGTTTGCCGCTGCCCTGCTACTGACAGGAGCCAGCATGTACGCACAGAAGCCCGCCATCCCGCGGGATGCCAAAATCGAGGCCAAAATCGAGAAAACCCTGTCGAAGATGACCCTTGACGACAAGGTCGGCCAGATGCTTGAACTGAACCTCGACATCCTCGGCGGAATGGGACCCGACCGTCAGTGGATGCTCAACGAGGAGAAACTCGACACCATTATCTCCAAATACAAGATAGGGTCAGTACTCAACGCACCGGGACGAGCTGCCACCATCGAGCAATGGCAGAAATGGATTGGCATCATCCAGGAAAAGTCGATGAAATATCTCGGCATCCCCGACATCTACGGCCTCGACCACAACCACGGCGTGACCTATACCCAGAACGGTACCCTCTTCCCCCAGCCCATCAACATCGCTGCCTCGTTCAACACCGAACTGGCACGCATCGGTGCTGAGATTACCGCCTATGAGAGCCGCGCCGGCAACTGTCCCTGGGTGTACAATCCCGTCCTCGACCTGGGCCGTGATCCTCGTTGGTCACGTATCTGGGAGAGTTTCGGCGAAGACGCCATCGTCAATGCCCGCATGGCAGAGGCAGAAGTGCTCGGCTACCAAGGCAGCGACCCCAACCATCTGGGTCCCTATCATGTGGCAACCAGCGTGAAGCACTACTTTGCCTATGGCGCACCCTTCAGCGGCAAGGACCGCACACCAGCATACATCTCACCCGCAATGCTGCGTGAGAAATATTTCGAGCCCTTCAAGGCTGCCATCCAGGCCGGCGCCCTCACCATCATGGTCAACTCCGGCAGCATCAACGGCGTGCCCGTCCACGCCAGTTATGAATACCTGACTAAATGGCTGAAGGAAGACCTGCAGTGGGACGGCATGATTATCACCGACTGGGCAGACATCAACAACCTGTTCTCCCGTGAGCGTGTGGCGAAGGACAAGAAAGACGCCATCCGCATCGCCATCAATGCCGGTATCGACATGTCGATGGACCCCTACAGCGTGGACTTCTGCATCCTGCTCAAACAACTCGTCGAGGAGGGCAAGGTGAGCATGAGCCGCATCGATGATGCCGTGCGCCGCATCCTCCGTGTGAAATACCGTCTGGGACTGTTTGACAAGCCCAACACCGGCGGCAAGGGCTATGAGAAATTCGGCAGCGCTGAGTTTGCCGAGAAAGCCCTCCGCTCAGCTGAGGAAACCGAGGTGTTGCTGAAGAATGAAGGCAACATCCTCCCCCTCGCCAAAGGCAAGAAAATCCTGCTCACCGGTCCCAACGCCAACCAGATGCGCTGTCTGAACGGCGGATGGAGCTACACCTGGCAGGGTTCGGGCATCGAGGAGCTCGCCGAGCGATACAATACCAGCTATGAGGCCCTGTGCAACAAATATGGCAAAGACAACATCATCCTGGAGCAAGGCGTGACCTACAAGGAAAGAGGCGCCTACTATGAGGAGAACGAACCGCAGATTGGAAAAGCCGTGGATGCCGCCGCTCAGGCCGATGTCATCATCGCCTGCATCGGAGAGAACAGTTACTGCGAGACTCCAGGCAACCTGAATGACCTTTGGTTGTCCGTCAACCAGCGCAACCTGGTGAAGGAACTCGCCAAGACCGGCAAGCCCATCATCCTTATCCTCAACGAAGGCCGCCCTCGCCTCATCGCCGACATCGAACCGCTCGCCAAGGCCGTCGTCGACATCTTCCTTCCGAGCAACTATGGAGCAGATGCCCTTGCCAACCTCCTGGCAGGAGACGCCAACTTCTCTGCCAAGATGCCCTACACCTATCCAAGAGAAATCAACTCCCTCGCCAACTACGACTACAAGGTGAGCGAGGAGGTGGGTACGATGGCAGGAGCCTACAACTACGATGCCAAGGTGTCGCTGCAATGGCCTTTCGGCTACGGCTTGAGTTACACCACCTTTGAATACAGCAACCTCAAGGTCGACAAGCAGAAATTTGGCGCCAGCGACATACTCACGGTGAGTGTCGACGTGAAGAACACCGGCAACCGTGTGGGAAAAGAAGCCGTACTGCTCTACAGCAGCGACCTTGTCGCCTCGATAGTTCCTGACAACAAGCGCCTCCGTGACTTCACCAAGGTGGAATTACAACCCGGCGAGACCAAGACCGTCAGCTTCAAACTACCCGCCAAGAGCCTCTCTTTCGTGGGTGCCGACGGACGCTGGATACTTGAAGAAGGTGAATTCGACCTGAAGATTGGCCGTCTCTCCCAGCGTGTGGAATGCACCAAGACAAAAG
>JAGCXX010000105.1 GCA_017961115.1 Prevotella sp.
CCCATTTTTCTTTTTTTCCCTTTTTCATTTGGAGAAAAACGGGAAAATGCCTAACTTTGCACATTTAGAGGAATATGTGTAAACAGGGTTTGTTGTGACCCTATCCGAAGAAACAAAACAGACATGCAAGAAGAGAAAGACATTTTCGATCCTAGTCAGCAACAAACAGACTATACAGAAGATCATATCGTCCATCTGAACGACATGGAGCACATCCGCACCCGCCCCGGTATGTATATCGGTCGCCTGGGCGACGGTTCGCTTGCCGAGGACGGCATATATGTGCTGCTCAAAGAGGTCATCGACAACTCCATCGATGAGTTCAAGATGAATGCCGGCAAGCGCATCGAGGTGGACATCGAGGATAATTTGCGCGTGCGTGTACGCGACTACGGAAGAGGCATCCCCCAGGGAAAACTCATCGAGGCAGTCAGCATGCTCAACACCGGCGGAAAGTACGACTCCAAGGCTTTCAAGAAGAGCGTCGGACTCAACGGTGTCGGTGTGAAGGCAGTCAATGCGCTCAGCACCCGCTTTGAGGTGCGCTCCTACCGCGAGGGCAAGGTGCGGTGCGCCTCTTTCGAGCGAGGAGTGCTTCAAAACGACAATACCGAGGACAGCACTGACGAAAACGGCACCTACATCTGGTTTGAGCCGGACAACACCCTGTTCAAAAACTACCATTTCCACGACGAGATAGTGGAGACGATGCTCCGCAATTATACCTACCTCAACAACGGACTGACCATCATGTACAACGGCAGGCGCATCCTGAGCCGCAACGGACTTGAGGACTTGCTCAACGACACGATGACCAGTCAGGGCATCTACCCTATCGTACACCTCAAAGGCGAGGACATCGAGATTGCATTCACCCACACCAACCAGTATGGCGAGGAATACCACTCGTTTGTCAACGGACAACACACCACACAGGGAGGCACACACCAGAGCGCCTTCAAGGAGCACATCGCCAAGACCATCAAGGAATTCTCGGGCAAGGCATTCGAGTATGGCGACATCCGAAACGGCCTTGTCGCCGCCATCGCTGTCAATATCGAGGAACCGATGTTTGAGAGCCAGACGAAAATCAAGTTGGGCTCACTCACAATGAGTCCCGACGGCGTATCAGTGAACAAATATATCGGCGACTTCATCAAACAGGAGGTGGACAACTACCTGCACCGCAATGCTGATGTGGCTGAGGTGATGCTGCAGAAAATCGCAGAGAGCGAGAAAGAGCGCAAGGCCATGGCTGGCGTCACCAAGATTGCACGCGAGCGCGCCAAGAAAGCCAACCTGCACAACCGCAAGCTGCGCGACTGCCGCATCCACTACAGCGACACGAAGAACAACCGCAAGGAGGAGAGCTGTATCTTCATCACCGAGGGCGACTCCGCCAGCGGCAGCATCACCAAAAGCCGCGACGTCAACACCCAAGCGGTATTCTCACTCCGTGGCAAACCGCTCAACTCCTACGGCCTCACCAAGAAAGTGGTGTATGAGAACGAGGAGTTCAACCTGCTGCAGGCTGCCCTCGACATCGAGGACGGTCTCGATACGCTGCGCTACAACAAGGTGATTGTAGCCACCGATGCCGATGTCGACGGCATGCACATCCGACTGCTCATCATCACCTTCTTCCTGCAGTTCTTCCCCGACCTCATCAAGAAAGGTCATGTATATGTGCTGCAGACACCGCTCTTCAGAGTGAGGGCACGACGCACAAAAATCAAAAACAAGGAGGTGATTGCAGAGGCCGATGCCAACCGTGCTCCCGGTGAGAAGCGCAGCGACTATATCACACGCTACTGTTACAGCGACGAGGAGCGCATCAATGCCATCCGCGACCTGGGTCCTGACCCGGAAATCACACGCTTCAAGGGACTCGGCGAAATCTCTCCCGATGAGTTCGTCCACTTCATCGGACCAGACATGAGGCTTGAGCAGGTGACACTCCACAAAAACGACCAAGTGCAGCAACTGCTTGAATACTACATGGGCAAGAACACCATGGAACGACAGAATTTCATTATCAACAACCTCGTCATAGAAGAGGATATTCCAGAAGAAGAGGCCGTATGAGAAAAGCCATCATCATTACACTCGCCCTGCTCGCCATTACAGCAGGCACACACGCCCAACTGCGCTTGGGCGACAACAATCCCAAGAGCAAACTACACATGGCCGAGATGGCCATCACCAACCTATATGTGGACAGCGTCGACGAGAACAAACTCGTAGAGGATGCCATACGAGGCATGCTCGAGAAGCTCGACCCCCACTCCGCCTATTCCACAGCCAAGGAGGTGAAGGAGATGACGGAGTCGCTGGAGGGCAGTTTCGAGGGTATCGGAGTGCAGTTCAACATGATGGAGGACACTCTCGTCGTGATACAGACCATCACCAACGGACCGTCTGAGAAAGTGGGCATCATTCCCGGCGACCGCATCGTGGCAGTCAACGACACGGCCATCGCAGGCGTGAAGATGACAAAAGAGGAAATCATGAGGCGCCTGAGAGGTCCGAAAGGCACAAAGGCATATCTTAAAATCGTCAGACCCGGCATCAAGGAGCAACTGCCCTTTACCGTCATACGCGACAAGATTCCAGTCCTGTCGATTGATGCCTCTTACGTCATACGTCCCGGCTTAGGCTACATCCGTATCGGCAATTTCGGTGCCACCACCTATGACGAGTTCATGACTGCCCTCGGACGTCTGAGGGAGAAAGGCATCGACCGCCTCATCATCGACCTGCAGGACAATGGCGGCGGTTATCTGCAGGCTGCCGTGATGGTCATCAACGAACTGCTCAACAAGGGTGATATGATTGTCTATACCGAAGGACGTGCGGCTCCTCGCCATGAGTATCATGCCGACGGCGGCAACAACCCCTTCAAAGGACGTGTGGCGGTTCTCGTCAATGAGTTCAGCGCCTCTGCCTCGGAAATCCTGTCCGGAGCCATCCAGGACCAAGACCGTGGCATCATCGTAGGCCGTCGCTCCTTTGGCAAAGGACTGGTGCAGCGACCCATCGAGTTTGCCGACGGGTCGATGATTCGCCTTACCATCTCCCACTACTACACCCCCTCCGGCCGATGCATCCAAAAGCCCTATGTCAAGGGTGGACAGAAAGACTATGCCAAGGACATTGACAACCGATTGAAGAACGGTGAGCTCACCAATGCCGACAGCATCCATTTCGCCGACTCCCTCCGTTTCCAGACCCTCCGCGAACATCGCACGGTGTATGGCGGCGGCGGTATCATGCCCGACTATTTCGTGCCGCTCGACACGACGCGCTACACACCGTTCCACCGCCAGTTGTCGGCCAAGAGCGTCATCATCAATGCCAACCTGAAGTACATCGACGCCAACCGCAAGAAACTCAAGAAACAGTATGCCAACTTTGAGGAGTTCAATGCCAACTATGAGGTGCCACAAAGTTTCGTGGATGATGTCATCGCCAGAGGAGCAGAGGCCAAGGTGAAACCCAAGGACGATGAGGAACTGAAGACCACCCTGCCCTACCTGCGCACCCAACTCAAGGCACTTGTCGCCCGCGACCTATGGGACATGACCGAGTACTTCCAGGTGATGAATGAAACCAGTGACATCGTGCAGAAAGCCGTGTCATTAATGATTGATAATTGAAAATTGAGAATTCCATCTTTTTTCATCCTGTTGACGTTTCTTGTCGCTTGCACTGATAAGGGCAGCCAGCAGCAGCAAACAAAACCTGCCGATGACTTCGTCACCGACGTGATGCTGCGCACCACCCCCGTGAAGGAACAAGGACAAAGCAACCTTTGCTGGGTATACGCTATGCTTGCCACCGTCGAGACAGAGCACATCATGCAGGGCGACTCCGTCGACCTCTCCGTGGCCTACCTCGCCTATCACCTGCTCGCCGACCAGGCACGACAGCGCTATGCTTCAGGCGGCAACCACCCCATCAACATGAAAGGCATGGCCACCACCGCCCTGCATCTGCTGCAACTCTATGGAGCCATGCCCTATACCTCCTACCGCCAGCGAGAGGGAGTCAGTTACCATGGCCTCTGTCAGCAGGCACAGCGCATTGCCGACCAAGAACTCGCCCAACGCAAGGGCATCGGCCATCTCGACAAGGCCACTGCCGCTCTCCTCGATGAGGTGATGGGCACGCCTCCATCATGGGTGTTCATGCTGGGATGCCAATACACTCCGTTGGAGTTTGCCCACAGCCTGTACCAACCCTATGAGTATGCCGCACTGACCAGTTTCACCCACCGGCCCTTCGGCACCAAGATGGTCATCGATGTTCCCGACAACCTCTACCACGACACCTTCCTCAACGTACCCCTCGACTCGCTGATGCACTATGCAGAACATGCCCTCCGCACAGGTCATCCCGTGTGCTGGGAAGGTGACGTCACCGAAACAGGCTACGACCAACATCAAGGGGTGGCACGCCTCCCCCGCAACCATCCCGCCGTGACACAGGAGAGCCGCCAGCGCGCTTTCGACCACCAGCAGACCACCGACGACCACTGCATGGCCATCATTGGCATCGCACACAACACGGAAGGCCACAAATACTTTATCTGCAAGGACTCACGTACCAACACCCTTCGCAGCGGACTGGTGTACCTCGAGGAGGACTACGTGCGTGCAAAAACCATCGCCATGGTCATTCCAACAGCAGCCCTGCCGCCCATGTCGCAGCTTATACCAGAGCCAAGCGACCCTTTCATCCCCAGTACATTGTAACACCCCATAACCCCAACAATCATGAGAACCCGATGGACTGAAGAAAACTGGCTCAAGCTGATGCAGGTCTACCTGAAGAAACCTGCCGGCGTGAAACCCCTCTACTCACGCGACATCGTCAACCTCGCCCTCGAACTCCATTTCTCACCCCAGTCGCTGTACCGCAGGATGGTGAGTCTGAGACGCCTCAACACACCGCAGATAGAGCGTCTGTGGAACACATACGCCAAAAACCCAAAGAAACTCTCCCGCGAGGTGGAGTTGCTCCGAACCATGGAGGGGTTCAACAATGCCGAGGCTTTCTACGAAGGAGTGGAGGTGAACGAGTCGTTTGAGACCGACTTCCGTCCAATACCAGGTTTCCCGACCCTCACACCTGTGATGCTTATCCTCGTCCTCGACCTGTATTTCCGACTCACACCCAACACCATGGTGCCGGAGACGCCGGAGGTGACAGCACTTGCCAAGGCTTTGGGCATCAGTCCCCAACAGGTGGCAGAGGTCATGGAAACCTATCAGCAGTGCGACCCCTACCTGCGCCACAAACAACCCACCGACAGTCCGCTGACCGCACCATGCCTCGCTGTTTGGCAACGCTATGGCAACGGCGACCCCAGCGACCTGGCATCATATGCTACCCAATTGCAAGAATACTACCGACAAACATGGCCAAGCAAACAATAGGACAGACAGAACGACAAATCCAACGGCAAAAACAAAAACTTACGCCGCTGCAGTTGCTCATCGGACAGATGATCGAGAAACCCATCGACCAACTGACCGATTATGTCAACCAGCAACTCATTGACAACCCAGCCTTGGAAGTCAAGGCTGATGAGGACGAATGGGACATGCCACAAGAACCCGACTTTTCGATGGGGGGTGATGAAGAAAAAGATGACGACAAAAAAAACAAAGAGAAAACCAGGGAAAGTGACTTTGACACCAGTGACATGGACAATTTCGATGACAACGAACTGCCTGTCTATGAGCTAAAGGAATATCAAGACCCCTCAAACCCCATCTCGTTCTATGACAAACTGAGGGAGCAGGTAGGCGAGTTATCACTCACCGACCGACAGAAGACCATCATGGAATATCTCATCGGGTCGCTCGACAACGACGGTCTGCTGCGCAAAGACCTTTACACCATCAATGACGAGATGGCCATCTACCAATATTTCGACACCACTGTCGAGGAAATCGCAGAAGTGCTCCAATACCTGCAGCAGTTTGATCCCGCCGGCATCGGAGCCCAAAATCTCCAGCAATGCCTTCTCCTGCAGGTGGAGCGGCGCCAGAACGGCAGAATGAAAGACTTGCTGCGACGCATCATCACCAATTACTTCGACGACCTGCTGAAAAACCACTGGAACAAGTTGCAGCAGACCCTCCATCTCAGCGATGAGGAGAAAGAGGAGGTGCGTGGCGAGGTGCGCAAACTCAACCCCAAGCCAGGCGCCGCACTGGGAGAGGCACAGGGTGTCAACATTCATCAGGTCACACCCGACTTCATCATAGAAACCACCGACGACGGACAGGTGAGTTTCACCCTGAATAGAGGACGCCTGCCCGACCTCATGGTGTCGGAATCCTATCTTGAGACCATCGGCAACCTGCGCAACCTCTCCAACCGCGACAAGGAGATGCTGCCACTGCTGCGCCATGACATCAACAATGCCCGCATGCTCATCGACGCCCTTCAGCAGCGGCAGGTTACCCTCATCAAGACCATGGCGGCCATCATCCGCAAGCAGAAGAAGTTTTTCCTCGACGGCGACGAGGCAGACCTAAAACCCATGGCACTGAAAGACATCGCCACCGATACAGGACTCGACATCGCCACCATCTCGCGTGTGACCAATGAGAAATATGCCGAGACCCAATGGGGCATTTTCCGCTTACGCTTCTTCTTCAGCGACCGTTACGACAACGACGGCGATGCCGTGTCGACAAGGAAGGTGAGAAGCATCCTGCGCGACATCATCGACAACGAGGACAAGTCGCACCCCCTCACCGATGCACAAATCGAGGAAGAGATGCGCCGACGCGGTTACCAGACCAAGCGACGCACCATCGTGAAATACAGAGAACAGATGAACATACCCAAATCAAGTCTGAGAAAACAATGAAAGAAAAAGACATCGTCATGATGGCTAAGGTGCTCAGCGCGGTGTTCAACCCCTTTTTCCTGCCTGTTGTAGGACTGCTGGCACTTTTCATCTTCAGCTACCTCAGTTTGCTTCCATGGGAAGCCAAACTGTATATCCTCATCCTTGTCGCCACGTTCACCATCCTGCTGCCCACCACCCTTATCAGGCTGTTCAGACGATGGCGCGGATGGTCGGCGGCAGACTTCTCCGTCAGGGAGCGGCGCATCGTGCCATTCATCATCGCCATCATCTGCTATCTGCTCTGCTACCATATCATCACCACCAACCATATCCCCTACACCATCGGCAGCATCGTGATGGCATCGCTGATGATACAGGTGGTGTGCGCCATCATCAACCACTGGTGGAAAATCTCCACCCACACCGCTGCCATAGGCGGCGTGGCGGGTGCCATCATGGCTTTTGCCGAGATATTCTCATTCAATCCCATATGGTGGCTCTCCTTCGTTCTCATTCTGGCGGGCATGGTGGGTACAAGCCGCATGATTCTCAAGCAGCACACCCTCGCCCAAGTGGTGACGGGTTTCCTCATCGGCATGGCATGTGCCATCTTCTCCGTGCTGTTTATATAGATGCTCTGGATATTCTAAGTCCTCTAAAAAAAGAACAATGAACTCTAAACTATCAACTAATATGACCCCACTTGTCAGCATCATCATGGGCAGCACCAGCGACCTGCCCGTCATGGAGAAAGCCATGAGCCTTCTCGAGGAAATGCAAATCCCATTCGAGGTGAATGCTCTTTCCGCACACCGCACACCCGAAGCCGTGGAGCAGTTTGCACGCGGTGCCAAGGGGCGCGGCATACAAGTCATCATCGCCGCCGCCGGCATGGCGGCAGCACTGCCCGGCGTCATCGCTGCCTCCACCACCCTACCGGTAATCGGCGTTCCCATCAAGGGCATGCTCGACGGACTGGATGCTATGCTGAGCATTATCCAGATGCCTCCGGGCATCCCCGTAGCCACCGTTGGCGTCAACGGGGCGATGAACGCCGCCATCCTCGCCACCCAGATTATCTCACTCAGCGACAGCGATGTGGCACAGCGGGTGGCTGCCTACAAGGCACGCCTCGGTGAGAAAATCGAGAAAGCCAACCGCCAATTGGCAGACATCAAGGAATACACCTTCAAGACCAACTGATTCCGACAAATCTGAATCGTCCGACAAGTCCGACACGTCCGACAAGTCCGACACGTCCGACATGTCCGACCAGTCCGACAAAAAAACATAATCCCCCAAAAACTATGACCGACCTGTTCAACTACCGCCGCCGCGCTTCCTCCGAAGTCCATGTGGGCGACACACCGATGGGTGCGGACCATCCCATCCGTGTGCAGTCGATGGCGACTGTCTCAACCAACGACACCGAGGCTTCTGTGGAACAAGCCATCCGCATCATCGAGGCAGGCGGCGAATATGTGAGGTTCACCACCCAGGGCACACGTGAGGCCGACAACATGCGCAACATCAGTGCGCTGCTTCGTAAGAAGGGCTACACCACACCATTGGTTGCCGACGTGCATTTCAATGCACGGGTGGCTGAGGTGGCCGCCAAATGGTGTGAGAAGGTGCGCATCAACCCTGGCAACTACGTTGATCCCGGCCGCACGTTCAAACATCTGGAGTACACCGATGAGGAATATGCCCAAGAACTGCAGAAAATCGAGGCCCGCCTGCTGCCATTGCTCCGTCTCTGCCAGGAACATCACACCGCCCTCCGCATCGGTGTCAACCACGGCTCGCTCTCCGACCGCATCATGTCGCGCTACGGCGACACACCGGCTGGCATCGTAGAGAGTTGCATGGAGTTTCTGCGCATCTGCAAGCGGGAGCAGTTTGGCGATGTGGTCATCTCCATCAAAGCCTCCAACACCGTGGTGATGGTGCATTCCGTGCGCCTCCTTGTCGCCGAGATGGAGCGTGAGGGGATGTGCTACCCCTTGCACCTTGGCGTCACCGAGGCTGGCGAGGGTGAGGACGGCCGCATCAAGAGTGCGGTGGGCATAGGAGCGCTGCTCGCCGACGGTATCGGCGACACCGTGCGTGTATCGCTCAGCGAGGCTCCCGAGAATGAGATTCCCGTAGCCCGCCACCTGGTGGACTACATCACACAGCGTGCCGGCCATCCGGTGATTCCCGCACAGCCTGCACCTGTTTTCGACTACCTGCACCCTGAGCGCCGCACCACCACAGCCGTGGGACCGATTGGCGGAAGTCAGGTGCCCGTGGTCATCGTTTCGGGACAGGGCGACGAGGTTTTCGACAACGACCTCCGACCCGACTTCATCTATACGGGCAACCAACAACCTAAGGTGAGCGACGGTCAGCAGTATATTGTCGACTTCGGCATCTACGACGGAGCGCCAAACACCTATCCCATCTTCCCCCATGCCGCCATGCCGTTTATCGGCAGTGTTTCCGCCCCTATCAAGTTTCTCGTGCTTGAGTATGGGGTTTGTCCCGACGATTACCTCGCCTGCCTGAAGACCCATCCCGAGGTGGTGGTGGTGTGTGTGAGCCGCCATGCCAACCGACAGGGTGAGCAGCGGGCCCTTGTCCATGAGATGATGAGGGCGGGCGTAACCAACCCCGTGGTGATGTGTCAGGCTTACACCCACAGCATACAGGAGAAAGGCGACCTGCAGATAGAGGCAGCAGCCGATATGGGAGCATTGATGATAGACGGTCTCACCGATGGTCTGTGGCTGATGAACAACGGCGACATCCCCCTCTCCGACTTGGCCAGTACCGCCTTCGGCATCCTGCAGGCAGCCCGCTTGCGCACCACCAAGACTGAGTATATCTCCTGTCCTGGTTGCGGACGCACCCTTTACGACCTACAGGCCACCATCGCCCGCATCAAAGCAGCCACAGCACATCTCAAAGGACTCAAAATCGGCATCATGGGCTGCATCGTCAATGGTCCTGGCGAGATGGCCGACGCCGACTACGGTTATGTGGGTGCCGGTCCAGGCCGCATCTCCCTCTACCGCCGCAAGGAATGTGTGGAGCGCAACATTCCCGAATCAGAAGCCGTGGAAAAACTCCTTCAACTGATTAATACAGATCAAGGATAAATAATCACCCCTAACCACTCACCCCTAACCCCTATTATGAACACCAAACTTCCTTACATTGCTGCTGCCGACCGCTATGCGAAGGCAGAGACATTCTACCGCCGCTGCGGACGCAGCGGGGTATTGCTGCCTAAGGTATCATTAGGATTCTGGCACAACTTCGGCGACGTTGACCCCTACCAGCGCAGCCGCGACATCACCCATTATGCCTTCGACCATGGCATCACTCATTTCGACCTTGCCAACAACTACGGACCACCTTATGGTACGGCGGAGGAAACGATGGGCCGCCTGATGGTGGAGGATTTCGCACCCTACCGCGATGAACTCTTTATCAGCAGCAAGGCTGGCTACGACATGTGGGAAGGTCCTTATGGCAACTGGGGTTCACGCAAATATCTCATGGCCAGCCTTGACCAGAGCCTGCGCCGCATGCATCTCGACTATGTCGACCTCTTCTACAGCCATCGCTATGACCCCGAAACACCCTTGGAGGAAACTCTGCAGGCCCTGGTCGACATCGTAAGGCAAGGCAAGGCTCTCTACGTCGGCATCTCACGCTGGCCACTCGAGGCTCTGCAATTTGCTGACACCTATCTGCGTGAGCGCGACGTGCCGTTGCTCATCTACCAAGGCAAGCTCAACCTGCTCGACCGTGAACCGCTGGAGGATGGCACCCTCAAATACTGCCATGACCACGGCATCGGATTCATCTCCTTCTCTCCTCTAGCACAGGGACTGCTCACCGACAGATATCTCAATGGCATCCCGGCCGACTCACGAATGTCAAGGGGCGGTTCGCTGCAGAGCAATGTGCTCACTCCCGAACTCCTTCAGCAGTTGCGCGACTTCAACAGTCAGGCACAAAAAAGAGGTGAGAGCCTCGCTGAAATGGCTCTCACCTGGATTATCGACCAACCAGGCATCACCTCTGTCATCGTAGGTGCCAGCAGTGTTGCCCAGTTAGCCAAAAACCTTGCCAGGTTTTAAGGTGGGAATACCCCACCTTAGTTGTCTGTAGGAAAAGTGGGGTGGTTATTCCACCTCGCTGAAGTCATCCTTGCCCACTCCGCAGATGGGGCACACCCAGTCTTCGGGGATGTCCTCAAATGCTGTTCCGGGCTCGATGCCGCTATCAGGGTCTCCTACTTCGGGGTCATAGACATACCCGCAAATGTCGCATACATACTTTTTCATGTCTTCTAATTATTAAATAGGTAAATAAATAATAGGCTGCAAGATTTGTCTTTACTTTCTCTTGATGTGTCCGTCGAGCACCTGTTCCACCCGTTCCACCACCTTCTCTGGAGTGACGCCTGTCATGCAAGCCAAATCACCGCGATGGCAAGGCTTGTCGCCGAAGACACTGCATGGGCGGCATGGCAGATTGATTTGCACGGCGGTGTCCTCGGTCTGCCGCCATCCCATGAACCCTGAATAGGGATGGGTGGCTCCCCAGATGTTCACCACCGTCACGTCGACGAGTGAGGCCAAATGGGTGTTTGCGCTGTCCATCGACAACATCACATCGAGGTGGCTCATGAGGATGAGTTCCTGACGGAGTCCCTTGGCAATATCAGAAGCCATCACACACCGGGGATAGCGGCTGCACCAGTCGCTGAAGCAGTGATGCTCGCGTTCACCTGCTCCGAAGAGGAAGATTCTCGCACTGGGATGCTTGCTGCTGAGTATGTCGACGACCTTTTCCATACTCTTCAAGGGATACACCTTTCCGGGATGAGCAGCAAAAGGTGCTACACCTATCCACTGCTGGAAGTTTTTTTTCTCCGTGAAGTCCTTCTTCGACAGCTGACGGAGGTTGCCCTTGGCAGGGAACACCGACCGGAATTCCAACTTAACGGGGTAGCCGAGTTTCGCAAGCACATCGGCATAGTTTTGGAACGAGGTAGGTTGCTGCACCAAACTCTTGTTTTCTTTCGCTGTCAGACGTTTCTTTCCCGCTCTGTGCTTGTCGATATGAGCGGTCTTGAACCGGTCGAAACGGAACCGCATTCTTAGGTATTTGGAGCGCAGCACGTCGTGCATGTCGGCGATGGCAGTGAAGTGCTTCGCCTTCAGTCTCCTGTACAGGGCGTTGAGTCCGGGCAGTCCCTTGTGCCCTTCATTAAGTTCGGCGTCCATGAAACCCACGTTGGGAGCCAAGCCATCGAAGAGCGGTCTCGCATTGTCACGACTGAGCACGGTGATACGCAGGTGTGGATACTGCCGTGCCAAGGAATACACCACTGGGACAAGCATGGCAATGTCGCCCAGTGCTGAGAAACGGATGATGAGAATGTGCTCCGGTTTCATTGTGTCTGTTCTCCAACTATCGTGTCAGCGGTTTATTTGTTCTTGTAGAGCACAGGATTGGTCGATGGGTCATTGTACATCTTCATCTGCCGGTAGGTCTTCATATATTTCCTTCCGGCGGCTATATCCTCAAGGAGTTGGTCAATGGCGGTGGACAAGTCGCGCTGTTGCTCCTTCAGCACAGCAAGTTTTGACCTGCATTTCTCAAGATGGGCCACTTCGACATCCTTGCGCTCAACCTGTTCTGCCATATGGTAGATTTTCAGTGCCAGAATCGACAACCTGTCAATGGCCCATGCCGGACTCTCCGTATTGATCCGAGCATCGGGCAGCACGTTGACATCGCTGTAGAGATGAAGGAAATAGCTGTCTATTTGCTCCACGAGGTCGGTGCGGTCCTGATTGCTGCGGTCGATGCGCCGCTTGAGCGACAACGCCTCAACAGGATTGATATGTGGGTCGCGGATGAGGTCCTCGAGATGCCACTGCACGGTGTCAATCCAGCATTTCAGATATAGTCTGTTCTCAAGGGAGTCTCTGTTGTATGGGTTGTTGATGGGAGTGTCCACGTCATCCGTGACATGATAGTCGCTGATGGCCTTGTTGAACACTTGATTATAGTTGTCTGTGTTTGTCATATGATGGCTTTTTTACTCCATGCAAATATAGCAATTAAAGACATATGCCACAAATTATTGGCTTGATTTTTTGTAAAACCCCCATTTTTTTGCACACTTACGGGTGGTTTGTGCAAGTGAAAATGCTTTTTTTAATAAAATATTTGCACACCTAAATAAAAATTCGTTCCTTTGCACCCGAATTTCAAAACAGAACATTTATTATAAACATTTTAAATTTTTAATCATGTCAGAAATCGAGAAACAAGTAAGAGACATCATAGTTGAGAAACTTTGTGTTAGTGAGGACGACATCAAGTTGGAGTCAAAGTTCCAGAGCGATCTGGGTGCAGACTCTCTCGACACAGTGGAACTCATCATGGAGTTTGAGCGTGTTTTCAATGTTTCCATCCCCGACGATCAGGCAGAGAAAATCGGCACTGTTGCTGATGCCGTGAAGTATATCGAGGATCACAAGAAAGGCGAGAGCCTCTAATCAACCAGAAACATTTTAAGGTAAAAGAATAAAACGAGGATTCACGCCTTCATTTGATAATTTATGGTTTATAGACCTCGGCTAAACTATTGAGTGAACCGTGGCTATAAACCATAAATTCTTTTACATCACCATAAGATTTTGAGATGGAACTGAAAAGAGTAGTAGTGACAGGACTGGGTGCCGTCACTCCGTTGGGCAACAATGTGGAAGACACATGGAAGAATTTATTGGCAGGAGTGAGCGGTGCTGCTGAAATCAAGAGTTTTGACTCAACAAAATTCAAAACACATTTTGCCTGTGAGGTGAAAGACCTCGATGTGGTGGGACTGCTTGGCAAGGATGCCCGCAAGATGGACCGCTACACACAGTTGGCTATGGTTTCCGCCTTTCAGGCTGTGGAAGACAGCGGCATGGACCTTGAGACTGTGGACAAAAACCGTATCGGAGTCATCTACGGCGTTGGCATCGGTGGCATCAACACTTTTGAGAATGAGGTGAAATATTACGGTATTCACCAAGAAGACGGACCGAAGTTCAGTCCTTTCTTCATCCCGAAGATGATAGCCGACATCGCCTCTGGCCAAATCTCCATCCATTTTGGTTTCCACGGACCCAACTACACCACCACTTCCGCTTGCGCATCATCGAGCAACGCCCTTGCCGATGCCTTCAATCTGATTCGTCTTGGAAAGGCTGATGCCATTCTTGCAGGAGGTGCCGAATCGGCCATCTGTGCCTGCGGTGTGGGCGGTTTCAATGCCATGAAGGCCCTGTCTACACGCAACGACGACCCTCAGCGTGCCTCACGCCCCTTCAGCAAGAGCCGCGACGGTTTTGTGATGGCAGAGGGTTCCGGCTGTCTGATTCTTGAGGAATTGGAGCACGCCAAGGCACGTGGAGCCAAGATTTATGCCGAGATGGTGGGCGAGGGCATGAGCGCCGACGCTTACCACATCACCGCATCCCACCCCGAGGGTCTTGGTGCACGCCTGGTGATGGAGAACGCTCTTGCCGATGCCGGTCTTCGTCCCGACGAAATCGACTATATCAACGTGCATGGCACATCAACCCATGTGGGCGATATCTCCGAGGCAAAAGCCATCAAGGAGGTGTTTGGCGATGCTGCCTACAAACTCAACATCAGCAGCACCAAATCGATGACTGGTCACCTGCTGGGCGCCGCCGGTGCCGTAGAGGCCATGGTGACGCTGCTTGCCGTACAGAACGACATCGTACCACCGACCATCAACCATGACGAGGATGACAAGGATGAGGAAATCGACTACAACCTCAACTTCACCTTCAACAAGGCACAGAAACGCCCCGTCAGGGCTGCCCTGAGCAACACCTTCGGCTTCGGTGGACACAATGCCTGTGTAGTATTCAAAAAATATGCTGAGTAATATCATTGACAGGATAAGGCTCCCTTTCCGGAAGGAGAAGGAGCTTTATCTGTCTTTATACAAAATTCTGGGCTTCTTCCCTAAGGATATCCATTACTACAAGCAGGCGCTCATGCACAAGAGCATCATGCGACGCGAGAAAGGGAAACCCATCAACAACGAACGCCTGGAGTTCCTCGGCGACGCCATCCTCGGTGCCGTCGTGGGACATATCGTATATATCCACTTCGACGGTAAGCGAGAAGGATTCCTCACCAACACACGAAGCAAAATCGTGCAGCGGGAGACACTCAACAAACTTGCCCGCGAACTTGGCATCACCGACCTCATCCTGTCATCAGGACACTCTTCCTCGCACAACAGCTATCTTGGCGGCAACGCCTTTGAAGCCCTTGTAGGAGCCATCTACCTCGACAAAGGCTACAAAGCATGCATGCAGTTTGTGGAGAAGCGCATCCTGGGAAATTTCATCAACATCGACAAGGTGGCGTACAAGGAGGTCAATTTCAAGAGCAAGCTGATAGAGTGGAGTCAGAAAAACCGCGTCAACATCGATTTCAAGGTGGTGGAGGAGAAGAAAGTGGAAGGAGGCAGTCCCATGTTCGTCTATCAGGTGCTCATAGAGGGCATCGAGGGAGGCATAGGACGTGGATACACCAAAAAGGAAAGTCAGCAACAGGCATCGAAAATCACCCTGGAGCGCCTCCGCCGAGAACCGCAGTACATCGATGCCATCTTTGCGGCAAAGACCAACCGCACAAAAATGGAGGAGATGCCGGTGCAGACCGTACCCGACACCGAAACCTCCGATGACTTCATCCTCACCCAACCAGCGGAGGAGAACAACCCTCCAAGAAGCCGCAAGACCGCCTCTAAGCAACCGAAGCAAGACAAAAAGCAGCAGGTTGTCTCCATACTGGAGGAGGAAGAGTATGAGGATGAGTTTGATTTGAGTGACATCACCGCCACACCAGCCAAAGAGTCCCGTGAGGACATCATAGCAGCGGCAGAGGAAGCCGCCTTCGCTGATGAGGCCAACCACCAATAGTATCAGCATGAGCATCACAAAAATAGTTGAAAACCTCTTTTTCAAGAGCCGCCAACGCCAGCTTGAGCGCCTCTATGCCCCTCAGGCCGAACTGCTCCAACAGGAGGTATTGCAACGTCTCTTGAAGAAGGCGAAGGATACGGAATATGGTGTTCGCCATCTTTTCGGCACCACGAAGAACTACGACGATTTCATCATCCACACACCCCTCAACACCTACGAGCAACTCAAGGGTGACATCGACCGTATGCGACACGGGGAAACCGACATCCTCTGGCCAGGACGAGTGAGATGGTTTGCCAAGTCATCGGGCACCACCAGCGACAAGAGCAAGTTCATCCCCGTCAGCCAAGACGGTCTTGAGCATATTCACTACGCCGGAGGCTTCGACTCCGTTGCTATTTACTTCCGCAACAACCCCAAAAGCCGTATGTTCGACGGCAAGTCGCTCATCCTCGGCGGAAGCCATCAGCCCAACTACAACGCAAGCGACAGTCTGGTGGGCGACCTGAGCGCCATCCTCATTGAGAACATCAACCCCATCGCCAACATCGCGAGGGTGCCCAAGAAGAAGACGGCGCTGCTCTCCGACTTCGAGGTGAAGAGAGAGCGCATCGCCCGCGAGACGATGAACAAGGATGTGACCAACATGTCGGGAGTTCCCTCATGGATGCTCTCTGTCCTCACCCGTGTACTCGACATCACGGGCAAAAAACACATCTGTGACGTATGGCCCAACCTCGAGGTGTTCTTCCATGGCGGTGTGGCATTCACACCCTACCGACAGCAGTACGAGGAACTCATCAACATCCCCGGAATGCACTATATGGAGACCTACAATGCCAGCGAGGGCTTCTTTGGTCAGCAGGACGACCCTGCCGACCCGTCGCTGCTCCTCATGCTCGACTACGACATCTTCTATGAGTTCATCCCCATGGATGAGTTTGGCAAGGAGAACCCCGCCGTAGTGCCCCTTGCTGCTGTGGAGACTGGCAAAAACTACGCCATGGTCATCTCCACCTCATGCGGCCTGTGGAGATACGTCATCGGCGACACCATCATGTTCACCTCAAAAAACCCATACAAATTCCTGATTACAGGGCGCACGAAGCATTTCATCAACGCTTTCGGTGAGGAACTCATCGTGGACAATGCAGAGAAAGGTCTCGAGCATGCCTGCCACCTGACGGGAGCCGAAGTGCTTGAATACACCGCCGCACCCGTATTCATGGACGGCCATGCCAAGTGCCGCCACCAGTGGCTTATCGAGTTTGTCAAAGAACCTGCTGACCTGCAGCAGTTTGCCGACATCCTCGACCGCAAGCTGCAGGAAATCAACAGCGACTATGAGGCGAAACGCTACAAGGACATCACCCTCCAGCATCTGGAGATAGTGAAAGCCAAACACGACCTTTTCAACCTCTGGCTCAAAACCAAGGGAAAGCTCGGCGGCCAGCACAAAGTGCCGAGACTCTCCAACAACCGCATCATCATCGACGAACTGCTCAAGCTCAATCAATGAGAATGAGGCGTGACCACATATTGCTGTTGCTTGTCGCCGTCATGGCGCTTGCCGGCTGTGCCAAGATGGGACAGCCCGACGGCGGTTGGTTTGATGAGACACCTCCCCACGTCATCGCCACCTCCCCCGCCGACCAGTCAACCAATGTCCACTCACGCCGCATCAACATCCTTTTCGACGAGTACATCCGACTTGACAATGCCTCGGAGAAAGTGGTCATATCTCCCCCACAAATTGAGACACCCGACATCAAAAGTGGCGGCAACCGCATCTCCGTGAACATCAAGGACACGCTGATGCCTTCCACCACCTACACCATCGACTTCTCTGACGCCATCTCGGACAACAACGAAGGCAATCCGCTTGGCAACTACACCTACAGTTTCTCCACTGGCGACCACATCGACACCCTTGAGGTGGCTGGCTACGTGGTGGAGGCAGAGAACATGGAACCCATCAAGGGTATTCTTGTGGGACTCTATGCCAACCTCGAGGACAGCGCGTTTACCACCCAACCAATGCTCCGCGTGGCACGCACCGACAGCCGCGGGCGTTTTGTCATCAAAGGAGTGGCTCCCGGCGAATACCGCATCTATGCCCTTCAGGATGCTGATGCCAACTATATGTTCTCTCAAAAGAGTGAGAAACTCGCCTTCAGCCGCGACATCATCATACCGTCGTCAATGCCCGACATCCGGCAGGACACCATTTGGAGCGACTCGCTGCATATCAAGAGCATCGACCGCGTGGGCTACACACATTTCCTGCCCGACAACATCGTGCTGCGTGCCTTCACAGAGGAGCAGACCGACCGTTTCCTCATCAAGACCGAGCGCACCGACCCAGCACGACTCACCTTCTATTTCTCCTACGGCGACTCCCTGCTGCCACAAATACACGGACTCAACTTCAATGAGCAGGATGCCTTTATCCTGGAGTCTTCTGAGCACCGCGACACCCTCAGCTACTGGTTGCGTGACACCCTGCTCATCAACCAAGACACATTAAGCATGGAGGTAACTTTTATGAGTACCGACACCTTGGGAATACTCAGTCAGAAGACCGACACCCTTGAGTTCCTCGCCAAGACTCCATATGAGCGACGCATGAAGGACCTGCAGAAAGAACGCGAGAAATGGGAGAAAGAACAGGAGAAAAACAAGAAAAAAGGCAAAAAGTATCAGACAGAGATGCCTGTGGAACCTCTCGCACTGAAAATACAGTTGGTGGGCGATATGATGCCCGACTCCTATTTTTCCTTCCTGTCGTCCACACCTATCCTCACCGCCGACACTTCACTCATCCACCTGTACACCAAGGTGGATACCATCAAGGTGAACAAACCATATATCCTCGCCGAGCGCACCATCATGGCCGACTCCCTGCTGCCTGCCGCACGCCGACTCTACGTGCTGCGGCCCGACAGCGTTGGCAACCTGTGGACACCAGGAACGAGTTATACCCTTGAACTCGACTCTGCGGCCTTCACCGATATCTACGGCAATGTATCAAAAGCCGAGCGCAAGGTCATCAATGTTAAGAAAGAGGAGGACTACACCTCCATCGTCTTCCATGTGACAAGAAGCGAGGACGTGCCATACGTGGGACAGTTGCTGAGCAACTCTGACAATGTGGTGCGCCAAACCATCTCCGACACCGGCGACCTCACATTCAACTATGTGAAGACAGGTGAATACTACTTCAGATGTTTTGCCGACCGTAATGGCAACGGCCAGTGGGACACAGGAGAGTATGCATCCGACCGTCAGGCGGAGACCGTATGGTACTATCCTGAGAAACTGGAGTGCAAGGCGAAGTGGCCGGTGGAGAAAAGTTGGACTCCCACCACCATCGCCGACCGCCTCAAGCCCTCTGCCATCACCAAGCAGAAGCCTGACCAAAAAAAGAAAATCAAAAACCAGAATATGGAAAGGGCCCGTCGCCTGGGCATCATCTATATACCCAAAAATCATTGATATTATGCGAAAGACAGCTTTTCTCCTCATTATGCTCGCAGCGTTGCTTCCCACAACGCTCAAAGCCCAGTGTCCGTTGGAGAACACAGCATTCTCCTCTGGCGAATACCTGTCCTACAACCTCTACTTCAACTGGAAATTTGTCTGGGTGAAAGTGGGTTACGCCTCCCTCTCCACCGTCTCAACCAAATACAAAGGGCAACAGGCGTTTCGCAGCAGCCTCATTACCCGAGGCAACGGAAAACTCGACAAGTTCTTCATCATGCGCGACACCCTCCTGGGATATGTCACCCCCACCCTCTCACCGCTCTATTTCCGAAAGGGAGCAGAGGAAGGTGACCGTTATTACGTTGATGAGGTGTGGTATGACTACACTGGTGGCAAGTGCAAGTTGAAGATGCACAAGCAGAACCACGACAAGACGCACGAAAACAGTGAGAAGACCATGGACCAATGTGTCTACGACATGCTCAACCTCTTCACCCGTGCCCGCAACTTCGACCCCACGGGATGGCAGAAAGGCCACACGTTGAAATTCCCCATGGCTGATGGCAGCGGCGTACTCACAGGTTATCTGCGCTACAATGGTCGCGAAAAGGTGAAGGGCGACAATGGAGTGAGTTACAACTGCATGAAACTCACCTATATGGAGTGGAGTGAAAAGAAGAAAAAATACCGCGAGTTTGCCACCTTCTTTGTCACCGACGACAAAAACCATGTACCCGTGCGCATCGACATCACTCTTAACTTCGGCAATGCCAAGGCATTCGTCACCACGATGAAGGGTACCCGCAACCCCCTCACGGCAATTACCAACTAAAGGGGTATTGAATGAAATTGAGGATTATTGCTGTGCTGCGATATCCTTGATGTCCTTTAATGTTATAGCACCCATGACATTGATGATGGTCACCTCGTCCTTATCCTCTGTGAGCAGGACAAACTCATTCTTGCCTTCTTTCTGTGAGCGTTGATAGATGGTCACTTTCTCGTCACCATCGTTCATCTTCATGATGGACTCATAATTTCCCGACCGGAAAATTTTTTTTGCATCATCAATTATCGTGTCCATTAAAGACACTTTCTCACATGAGAGAATCTGAATATAGTCAAGTTTGGTGGCTATTTGTCCGATATTGTGTTTTCCTGCCTTCACATCGGGAATCATGCCCAGCATCGTTTTGGATATATAGATGGTGGTCACTCCATTAGTATCCTCATATTTGTCAAAAAGAGCCTTTTGGGCTGACGCATGAGTGAAAGCGGACAAAGAAGCTACGAAGAAAAGGATATGGAAAAAACACTGTTTCATAATTACTCTATTTTACATTGTAACATGTTGCCTTGTTGATGACTTCAGAAAATTGCAACAGAGCCTGCTCTGCCTCGGCAGCCGCCTCCTCTGGGTTGTCGAAAGTATCTTTTTGCTCCACAGCAGCAGTTGTTGTCTTGTCAGGGTGTTCAAACCAGAGTGTAATGGAAAATAACAGCAACAGACAGGCTGCAGCAGCCAAAGCAGTGCGAAACCACACCCTGCGTGACTGATGAGAGCAAGAGGTATCATTCTCCTTCTCCCAGACATCTATCTGCGAGGAAAGCCTTTTGCTGAGGTTCTGAAGATATTCATCCGCTACCCTCATCTCCTCTTCCGTGGCTTCATTGTTGGCTATTCGCCTTAAAATATCATCTATTTCTCTCATCTTTGTTTAGTTCTTAAACAGTAGTCTGATGTTTTTTCTCGCACGACTCAAAAGCACCCTGATATGTGTGGAGGCCAGTCCGGTCTGCTGACGTATCTCCTCATTCGAATACCCTTCCACATCATGCATGGTGACTACCTTGCGCTGCTGTTCGGGCAATTGTCCTATCAGCCTCATCACCTGCTCACAGGCATGTTTCTGTGCCATAGTATCCTCCAAACTGTGCACGTCGTCAACTGCATGGATTCCAACCATATCAGTGGTTTCTACCCGCTGCTTCCTTGTCTGATTGAGATATAGATTCCTTACAAGTACACTGCAATAGGCGATAGGATTGCTGATACCAGACAGCGACTCCCGTTTTGTCCAGAGTTGGGCATATACCTCCTGAGTCAAGTCCTCCGCCTCCTCAGCATTGCCTGTCAACCGCCACGCCATCCAGTAAATCTGGCGAGACAGAGGAAGGAATAGTTGCTTGAACTCAGATGCTTGCATTGAAATATGGAAGAGAGCCCTTTTTACAGGCAACAGTGGAACAAAACCCTGTGAAAGGTCATTTGAACGAAGTTAGCAGACCTTTCATATCATTGGAGTTGAATTTTCCTTTTAGTTGTACCAGTGAGCATTCCGATGGCTCCAAGGAAAGAATAACCATTTCGGTGATGTTATCACCTTTTGTCTTCACCAATATGAGGGTTTTCTCATTGTCCTCATTGCTGTTCACCATGGTCTCATAGCCTTTCTTGTTAAGATTGGCAGCCCTGGCTTTGAACTTCTTGCAGACAGCGTCATTGTTCTCTATGCTCAATACACGGATATGGTCTATCTTCTTGATTAGGTCGTTGCCTTTTTCCTTATTCACCATTCCAGAGGCCATCGACATCATAGCTTTAGGAATCTCCATACACTCCACGTTCTCTTTGTCCCTGAACTCCTTGAAGAGGTCATCCACTGTTTGGGCCGACATACTCATGGTGAAGATGACAGTACACACGATTGCAAATATAATCTTTCTCATTTTCTATTCAATTTTTGTTAATAATAAAGATAATTACTAAGCGCTTACATGATGATAGACACCAAAAAACACAAAAGTGTTACAAAAAAATGATTTTTTTAATCAATGAAGATTCACTTCATATATATACGTTGTCCGGAAATCACGAAACCACGATAGTTGCTGGGGACTCGGCGCCCAATGAGGTCATAACAAGGAGAAGAAGACGGACGGTTAGATGACCATATGGGTATCTTTCCGACAGACAATGTGCTCACCATTTCACTCATCCATGTCTCCCTGTCGGTAAACCAACGGATGGCAGCCTGCCCCATCTCCTCCACACTGGCTCCTGTATGCTGCCACCGTGACAAGTCCCATTCATTGGATATTTGGAGTGCTTCTGCCTCCTCACTTTGCAGGAAGTTTTGCAAAAACTCCACCATCTGCCGAGGTACTTCACTTCCTACTGCCTGCCACTGCCTGAAATAGGCATCAACCAAAGGACCACTATATCCTGGAGCAAGACAAAGCAGGTAATAGATATAGAAATCGAATTTGTCGTGTATGGTTGCCCATGTCCTTTCCGTCTCCATGATGGTGTCGAAATCCCATAGGGGTCCCATTGCTACCTTACTTTCAGGCGTATTGTCGTATTTCGTAAAGAAGATGTTGGAGCCATAGGCATCATTGGTGCCCAAAATGTCGTGTACCATCAGCCAGGTCGCCATGCTCTCCACATCAAGCAATGAGGGATAGGCACCAGTCCACAAAGCATCCTCCAAGTTATCGAGGGCATCCTTGATATAATCTACCTGTTCTTCCGTCACATCATCGGAGTCGGGATATTTGAACGTGTATTTTTTTTCATGACGTGTGGTGGAGAACCAGACGTCCTCATTCCACCAATAGGGATCCATCTCCACAATATAGCCTGTCTTGTCTACATTGACTCTGCTCTTCTCATTCCGCTTCACCGACTCACACAGCATATATACACCCCGATAGTTGCCGTTCACCGTCAGGTTGACAAACTGTGCCTGCGGCTCCCAAGTCACACCACAGAGTTCGGTCGCTTTCAGACCTATCATCATATGGAGCAACTTACCACCTTTGATAAAATACTCATCTTTCATCAGCAGCCATTCCTTGTCACCATAAATGGCATCGTCGGCACGGCACAACAAGTCAGCTTTCTTCTCCAACTTCACCTTATAAGGTTTCTTTGCTTCGTAAGCACTGCTGTTGCCACGTATTTTGATGGTCATACCGCTGGTGTCTTTCACATAATCGCCACTGTCATAGACATATTCACCACCGACAGAAATACGCAGACGTCCCGGCACCTTGGTGGCATTGGCAATGCCTGTACCAGCGCCACCCTCTGGTGGTGAGACATAGTCGCAGGTGGGTTCCTCACCCCCGACAGTGATGACCTCCACCCATGGCAGTCCCACAGATATCAGGTCATCCACATTAGGAGTCTGCGCATTCATCATAACTGCTACAGCACATGCGGATATCACCAGCAACCATCTGTTGAATGTGATTGTCATCATCAAATCCTTGACCTGTTTTCTAATAGGTGCAAAAATAACGATAAAAAAATAATTAGTCATAAAAAACACTACCTTTTGATTTGAAAAATCGAAGGTAGGCTGCGTCTCAGCATAAAAAATGAATAATTCATTTTGTTCTGCACTCGATTTGCACTACCTTTGCAGTCAAAATCAACCAATTACAATAAAATGGATTACAATTTCAGAGAAATCGAGAAAAAATGGCAGAAAAGATGGGTGGAGCGCAAGACCTATCAAGTGACAGAAGACACAAGCCGCAAGAAATACTATGTACTCAACATGTTTCCCTATCCCTCGGGAGCCGGACTGCATGTGGGTCACCCATTGGGATACATCGCCAGCGACATCTATGCACGCTATAAGAGGCAGCAGGGGTTCAACGTGCTCAACCCCATGGGATATGATGCTTACGGACTGCCAGCCGAGCAATATGCCATCCAGACAGGACAACATCCTGCCATCACGACGGTGAACAACATCAACCGCTACCGTGAGCAACTTGACAAAATCGGTTTCTGCTTTGACTGGGACCGTGAGGTACGCACCTGCGACCCCGGATATTACAAATGGACTCAGTGGGCCTTCCAGAAAATGTTTGGCTCCTTCTACTGCAACAAATGCCAGAAGGCACAGCCTATAGAGAAACTCATCGAGAAATTTGAGACATCAGGAACTGAGGGTCTCGATGTGGCATGTACTGAGGAACTCTCCTTCACTGCTGATGAGTGGAAGGCCATGAACGAACAAGAGCAGCAGAAAGTGCTGATGAACTACCGCATCGCTTACCTCGGAGAAACAATGGTCAACTGGTGCGCCGGACTGGGCACCGTGCTTGCCAATGACGAGGTGGTGGACGGTGTCAGCGTGCGCGGCGGATTCCCCGTGGTACAAAAGAAGATGCAGCAGTGGTGCCTCCGCGTGTCGGCTTATGCCCAACGCCTGCTCGACGGCCTCGACACCATAGAGTGGACTGACTCTTTGAAAGAGACACAGCGCAACTGGATTGGCCGTTCCGAGGGAACGGAGATGCAGTTCCGCGTGGCTGACTCCGATATTGAGTTCACTATCTTCACCACCCGTGCCGACACCATTTTTGGTGTCACCTTCATGGTGCTCGCACCTGAGAGCGAACTGGTGGCTCAACTCACCACTCCCGAGCAACAGGCTGAGGTAGACGATTATCTCGCATATGTGAAGAAACGCACGGAGCGCGACCGACAGATGGACCATAAGGTGACCGGAGTTTTCTCTGGTTCATATGCCATCAACCCACTCACAGGTGAGAAAATACCCATCTGGATTGCCGAATATGTGCTGGCTGGCTATGGTACGGGTGCCATCATGGCAGTACCTGCCCATGACTCACGCGACTATGCCTTCGCACGTCATTTCAACCTGCCCATCGTCCCGCTGATTGAGGGTGCCGACATCTCTGAGGAGAGTTTCGACGCCAAGGAGGGCATCGTGATGAACAGTTCAAATGGTGAGTTCTCTCTCAACGGACTGACTGTGAAGGAGGCTATCCAGAAGACCAAAGAGTATGTGACTGAGAAGAAACTGGGTAGAGTGAAGGTGAACTATCGTCTGCGCGACGCCATCTTCTCACGCCAGCGCTACTGGGGTGAGCCATTCCCCGCTTATTACAAGGACGGCATGCCTTATATGATTCCAGAGACATGCCTGCCACTCGAACTGCCAGAGGTGTCGCAGTACAAACCCACTGAAGACGGACAGCCACCGCTGGGTCACGCTAAATGCTGGGCATGGGACACCGCCAACAACAAGGTTGTGGACAAGAGTCTTATCGACAATGTGACAGTCTTCCCGCTCGAACTCAACACCATGCCGGGTTTTGCTGGTTCAAGTGCCTACTATCTGAGGTATATGGACCCCCACAACGACAAGGCGCTCGTCGACCCTGCCGTGGATGAGTATTGGCAGAATGTAGACCTCTACGTGGGTGGTACCGAACATGCCACCGGTCACCTCATCTACTCCCGCTTCTGGAACAAGTTCCTCCACGACCTGGGTTATTCCTGCAAGGAAGAGCCCTTCCAAAAACTCATCAACCAAGGTATGATACAAGGCCGCTCCAACTTTGTCTACCGCGACAACATTGCCAGTCAGGAGAAGGGGCATCCCGTCTTCGTCAGCTACGGTCTGAAAGACAATTATGCCGATGTCACCCCCATCCATGTGGATGTCAATATCGTGAGCGCCGACGTGCTCGACATCGAGGCCTTCAAGGCATGGCGACCCGAATATGCCGACGCTGAGTTTGTGATGGAGGATAACAAGTACATCTGTGGCTTTGCCGTGGAAAAGATGTCGAAGTCGATGTTCAACGTGGTCAATCCCGATATGATTGTCGAGCGCTTCGGTGCCGATACCCTGCGCCTCTATGAGATGTTCCTCGGTCCGGTGGAGCAGAGCAAACCATGGGATACCAACGGCATCGATGGTTGCCATCGCTTCCTTCGCAAGTTCTGGGCACTCTATTACGGTTCTGGCAAGGAGAGTAGC
>JAGCXX010000011.1 GCA_017961115.1 Prevotella sp.
ACAATGGGCGAGCTTACTTTGCATAACGATATACTTGTCATAATACAGGTTATGAGAAGCTTCTCATAACCTGTACAAATGGATCAAGCAACATCTCCAAGTCAAACGATTCTGGGGTGAGTCTGAAAATTCTGAACGAATACAGATACATATCGCCATCATCACATACTGTCTCATTGCCATCATCGAACATGACCTCAAGATTGACAGACCTGTGTTTGAGGTCATGCGTATCCTTGGCAAGTCGGCACTTACCTTGGACAACATCAGAGACCTGCTTCAACCTCTCAAGCAGAAGGAGGACGACAAGCCTGATGGTCAACTCTATTTTGACTTTATATACGATTAACATATATTAAGAGACACTAGTGTATTCATCTTGTATTTTACGATAGTTTCAATACGTTATATTCCGCAAATATAATAAAAAGATTTGAATATGGTGCTATTATTCGATATTTAATTACCTTTGCAAAAAGAAAGCTTTTGTTGATGAGAAAAAACATACTGATGATGCTTGTTGTGGCGATAGCCATAACAGGTGTAGCGAAGGGACAGACGACGGCGGCGCTGCAAGTGAAGGAGATGACACTGAGCAACGGCATGACGGTGTGGCTCAACGAGGACCACAGTCAGCCGAAGGTCTTCGGCGCTGTGGTGGTGAACGCTGGTGCCAAGGACTGTCCCAACACCGGCATTGCCCATTACTTCGAGCACATCATGTTCAAGGGCACCGAGGAAATCGGCACCATCGACTACGAGGCAGAGAAGCCCTGGCTTGACTCCATCTCGGCCAAATACGACCAGTTGGCAGCCACCACCGACGAGACACAGCGGCTAGTCATCCAGAAAGACATCAACCGACTCAGTCAGAAAGCGGGTGAATATGCCATTCCCAACGAGTTTGACCGCCTCATCTCCAAATATGGAGGCACCCAACTCAATGCCGGCACCAGTTGGGACTTCACCTACTACCACAACACCTTCACCCCGCAATACATCGAGCAATGGTGCCAACTCAACAGCGACCGCCTCATCAATCCGGTCTTCCGCCTTTTCCAAGGCGAGTTGGAGGCAGTCTACGAAGAGAAGAACATGTATGCCGACGATATGCTCTCCACAGCCCTGGAAAGGATGATGAAAGAGGTATTCGGTGACCTGCCCTACGCCTATCCCATCATCGGCAGCACGGAAAACCTGAAGAACCCCCGGCAGTCTGCCATGCGAGAATTCTACAACAAGTACTATGTGGGATGCAACATGGGACTGGTGCTGTGCGGCGATATTGACAGTGAACATATCCTGCCACTGCTGGAGCGCACCTTCGGACGTATCCCAAAGGGAATGCCACCCGCCCATGTGAGTTCTGCCCTACCCGACCTCACTGAGGAACGCACCATAGAGGTGAAGATTCCCATTCCTGTGGTCAGCATCGAGATGCTGGCATACAAAGCCCCGACAGAGTTCGATCCCGACGCCAATGCCATGGAAATCGCCATGTCGCTGCTGTACAACGAACAGGCGGGCATGCTCGACTCCCTCTGCCATGAGGGAACACTCATGAACGCCATGGCAGCCACGCAAGGCCTCAACGATGCCGGTGTGGCATTCATCCTCGTCGTGCCCAACCTCCTTGCCTCGTCGGGCAAGGCAGAGCGTACCTGCCTCAGCCAAGTGCAGCGCCTCTGTCAGGGCGACTTCAGCGATGAAGCGTTCGTTGCGCAAAAACAAGAGGCCTACCGTGAGGCACAAAGGGGGTTGGAAACCATCAGCGACCGTGCCATGAAGATGGTCATGGTGATGTCGTCGGGGCACACATGGCAAGAGTACCTCAACAAAGTGAATGCCATCAGTTCGCTTACCAAGGAAGATGTCATTGCCGCATCAAAGAAATACTTAGGTGCGCCATTCGTGAGGTTCAAGAAGAAGAACGGTTCATATCCCAAAGACAAAATCAGCCAACCCGGCTACACGCCCATCGTGCCACGCCATAAAGATGCCGAGTCGGCATACGCCAAGCGATTGAACAGCACAGCAGCAGCCACAGCTGCTCCACGTCTCATCGACTTTGAGCACGATGCCCACACGACACCACTCGGCGGAGAGGCAACACTATACACTGTGAGCAATCCCGTCAATAACCTGTTCAACCTTACCATCACGTGGAACAAGGGACTCAAGGCAGACCGCCGGCTGGAAGCCGCCTGTTCACTGCTCAACACAGCAGGCACAGACTCGCTCACACGTCAGCAATTGGAAACCCGATTGCAATTGTTGGGCTCCGCCATGCTGTTCTCTACCGACAACCAAGCCACCCAACTCAACATCAGCGGTACAGACCAGCATTTTGAAGAGACGATGCGCCTCATCGACCATTTTCTGCACCATGTACAACCCACAGCCAAAAATCTGAGTCAGGTGAGGGAGGAGAAGAAAGCAGAGACAAAAGCCATCGGCAAAGAAAACAGCGAGGTGCTGAAAGCCCTTCGCCTCAAAGTGATGTTCGGCGAAGCCTCCAGCTACCTCAACCATCTCACGTTGCAGGAAACCAAGAAACTCTCTGCCAAAGAGATGCTGGCAGCCTTCGAGGAGATGCAGGAGAATGCCTGCCACATCGTATACAGCGGCACACTGGCGAGAGAAACCGTGGAGCAAGCGGTGCGCCAGCATCTGCCCGTTGACCGCAGCAGACTGCCCTACAAGGACTATACCATCGACCCACTTGGCTATGAGCAACCGATGGTCTATGTCTACGACATGCCGAAGTCACGCCAGACCCTCTTCTTCACCTACGAACAGGTGCCTGCGCTTCCTACCAAGGATGCCCGGCTGCCATTCCTCCTGCTGAAAGACTATTTCGGAGGCGGCATGTCATCGGTGCTTTTCCAAGAGGTGCGAGAGTTCCGCTCCATGGCTTACACCACGCAGAGCTACTACTTCAGCCGTCCCTTTATGCTCGCCCCAGGCAGTCCGCTCGCCTTCGGCACATTCGTCGGCACACAAGGCGACAAATCATTGGCAGCCATTGCTGTGGTCGACTCACTGCTTCGCGACATGCCACTCATGCCCAACAATTTTGAGGCCGTCAAGCGAGATGCAGTCAACCATATCAACAACAACTACCCCTCATTCCGGCAAATAGGCGGGCATATCGCCTCGCAGAGATGGAACGGATACACCCAAGACAGCAACGAGGGATTGGCAGAGCGCTATGCCGATGCCACCATGGAGGACATGCGACGATACTACGAGACACATATCCGCCACCATGAGGGGCACCGTGTGCTCGGCATTGTAGGCAACAAAAGCCAATTGGACATGAAAGCCCTCTCCCGCTATGGAAAAGTCGTGATGGTGGGAGAGAATGACATTTTTAGAAAATAAGGCTAAACCCCTTCGTTGTCGTTCACCATGGTGGAATCACCATCAGGAATCTTGAAGGCAGCCTTCTCAATCCTCACCTCACCCAATTTGTTGATGTGCACGTTGAAAGGCACAAACTCCTCGGTGAGGATGTCGGGATTGCCCACGCTGCCCAACAGTTCGATATCTTTCTCCGAACCGTTGTACACCAGTCCGAGCAACACGCTGCGGGCCAAATAATCCTTGTCCAGATAGGGTTCAAAAGCACTCTTGGTGAATTTCTTGTCGAAGAAGACACTTCCGTCCTTGCGCTTGATAATGACATGGATGATATTGTTGCGCACCCGTTTCCCGTTGTTGTCTGTGACATAGGAAAGGCTGTCGGACGTAAAGCGGTGAGTGTCAATTTGGTATACACTACCCAACCAATGTGCGGTATCAGTGGCATCGATGACATTCATCTTGTGGATGATGGTGTCGGGGACAACCTCCTCATGGGGAGGCACCAATATGTTGTTGACAGTAGACTTCTTCTCCTTCTCGCAAGCCATAAACACCCCGGCGCACAAAACAACCACCAGGACGGCATAAAATTTTCTCATGATTTTTAACGTTACTATTTCCAATACACGAGCAAAGGTAATGCAAATCACCTGAAAGCCCAAGCCTGACCTGCACAAAAAATGTTAATGCGAACCCGGTTTTTATTTCTTGTACTCCCGAGGCGTCATACCATAGAATTTCTTGAAAATGGTGGAGAATGACGCCAAGTTGCTGAAACCGCAGGCATACATCACCTCCGTCACATTCATGTCGCCATTGGAGAGCAAGCGCGCAGCTTGCTTGAGGCGTATGTTGCGGATGAAATCGTGGGGTGTCTGTCCGGTGAGTTCCTTCATCTTGCGGTGCAGGTGCACACGGCTGATGCCCACCTCAGCGGCAATGCTGTCCACACTGAGGTCACTGTTGGAGATGTTCTGGTTGATGACCTTCATCACGCGCTCCAGCAGTTTCTCGTCAGGCGACTTCAGTGCCACCTCCTCCACCTGACTCTCCAACTGGTCGTTGCGGCCAAACTTCAGCTGCAGCTGACGACGGGAGTTGATGAGGTTGGCGATGGTGCGCTTCAGGATGTCCAGGTTGAAAGGCTTCACGATATAGGCATCAGCACCTGTCTCCAATCCCTCCAACTTGTCGTCGTCACGGTTTTTCGCCGTGAGCAGGATGATGGGTATGTGGCTGGTCTGCGGATTGGTCTTCAATGTAGCTGACAACGTGTTGCCATCCATCTTCGGCATCATGATGTCGCTGATAACCAAGTCAGGCAACGACTTAAGAGCTTCTGCGAGAGCCTCCCTACCATCGGCACAGGCCCTTACATCATAGTCAGCGTTTAGGATTTCACAGAGATACTCACGTATCTCATCATCGTCCTCGGCCAGCACAATGGAAGGTCTGCCGCTGAGCGACTGCTCTGCCATAGGTTCATCGGGCATCAGTTCCTCCAGGTCGTGTGCCATCAGGGTATGGGTCTCCGTCTCCTCTGCCGACATGATTTCGTCTTCACGCAAGTGTTTGTTCCCCAGTGGGATGGTGACGACAAACTCACATCCTTTATCCAAATTGCGGGCTATGATGGTGCCATGGTGCAGTTCCACCAACGAGCGAGTCAGGTCGAGGCCGATGCCTGTTCCCGTATTGGTGTCATTCACCGACGATGCGGTTTGGTAGAATCGCTTGAAGATGTGTTCCAGTTTATCTTCCGGGATGTGCTCCCCGTCGTCACTGATGGCGATGGTGGCATGCTCTGCATCATGTTTCAGTTTGATGTTGATATTTCCACCCGATGGCGTGAACTTGAACGCATTGGAAAGGATGTTGACAATCACCTTGTCAAACTGCCTGCGGTCTATCCACACTGGCAGTTCCTTCTCTTCATGCTCAAACACAAAATTGACATTCTTCGCCCGTGCCTGATGCTCGAAAAGGGTATGGATGTCATTGATGAACGCCACCATGTCGGTTTCCGACATTCGCATCTGCATCATTCCCTTGTCAATCTTGCGCAGGTCCATGAGTTGGTTGATGAGGCTGAGGATGCGCTCCGCATTGCGCTTGATAATCACATAGACATTGCGTCGGTGTGGGTCGTCGTCCTGCTTCATCAGGGTGAGCAGCGGAGTGAGGATGAGCGTCATAGGCGTGCGTATCTCATGGCTGATGTTCATGAAGAAGCGCAGTTTTGCCTCACCCATCTCCTCAGCGTGGATATGCTCCTGCAGGCGCAGTTTGTCCTGCTCCTGTCGGTTACGCATCTTCACATACTGCCAAATGGCTGCTGCGATGAGTGCAATGTACAGGCAGTATGCCCACCATGTCTTGAACCATGGGCTGTGTACGACGACGGTGAAGGTGCGCTCTGCCGTCTGCTGTGCATTTCGCTCCGCCTTGATTCGGAACTTATATGTGCCTGGCGAGAGATGCGAGAAGGTGATTTCGTTCTGCCCCGGTTGCAGGCGTACGAAAGGTTCACCATTGATGCTATAGAAATAGGTGATGTGTTCCGGATTGTCGTAGGTAAGGGTGGACAGTTGGATGGCGAAGGAGTTGTCGCGGTAAGAGAGATTGAATCGGTCGCATGAGATGACCGTCTTCTTGCAAACTTGATAGTGTCCTGACTTGGTTGAGGGGTCAACTGGATTTCCGTTGATGAGAAAAGCCGTCAGTTTGACGCTGGTCTTCCACTCTGTCGGCTGCAACTTCATCGGGTCGAACCAAGTGATTCCGCCCACGCCACCGAAAGCCATAGTTCCAGCTGGGCTAAACCATGAGGCGCCATCCGAGAACTCATTCGACTGCAGTCCGTTGTCCACGAAGTAGTTGGTGGTCTTCTTGGTCTTCGGGTCGAAGCAGCAGAGTCCATGGTCGGTGGACAGCCACAACCGTCCGGTCTTGTCCTGTTCAATGGAAGCGATGCCATTGTCTGAGAGACCGTCATCTGTGCCGAAACGTTTCAATTCACGTGTTTTGAAGTCATAGCACAGCAAACCGTCGTTGGTGCCTATCCACAGGTTTCCACCATATTGTTTGACAATACGAGTCGGTGTACCGAAATTGAGACAGTTGCCACCGAAGACAGATGTCCAGCTTTTCTTCTCAGTATCATAGCAGCACACGCCCACCGTGGTGGCCAAAAAGACTTTTTTGCCGTCCTCGGCAATAGTCATCTTTGAGATATAGTCATTGGGGAGGCTGTTGATTTTCCTATCAGTGTCGGCACCTTTCTTCATCGTATAGGCTGTAATGGCACCGTCGGAAGCAATGTGAATCAGTCCGTTGCCCATCGTGGCAAGCCAGATATTTCCCTTGGAATCGCTTCCTACATCGAACACGCTGACATGAGCCCCTTGAGGGAGCGACTGAGGATGATAGTTGCTTCCCTCGTCCATCCATCCGCATCCGTCCTGATAACTTCCCAGCCATACTCTTCCCTGATGGTCCTCAGACAGAGCCAGGATGGTGGATGGGACATTCGCCTTATGATGCCTCACCAATTGCTTGTCCTCACTGAGCTGATAAAGTCCATCCTTATCTGTTCCAATCCAGATGCGCTTTTTTGAGTCGATGAGCGTACTGGTGACACATGCCTGGCCGATGAGGTTGCGTGTTCCCAGTTTATTGCCCATATAGTTGAAGTCGGTCTGCTCCACTGGCTGCATATAGACACCTTTTTGGCGTATGCCCAACCAGACGTTGCCGCCAAGGTCCTCACTGATGGAAACGATTTTGGCCAATGAGAGATCCACCTCGCGGCTGAAATAGGGATTGGCTATCATACTGCCATTCTGTGGGTCATAGATACCTAATCCGGCACCATCATAACCTACCATGATTCTACCGTCGTTGTCGCAGTATAGTGCTGTCACAGACTCTTTCTCGGAGTTCTCTATACGATTGAAGGTATTGCCATCCAGTCGGAAGAGTCCCTGTTTTGTCACACCGACATAGATGCGGCCGTCATTATCCTCACACACGGTAAGGAGGTTGCTGCGCATGGCTTCATCCTGGAAATAGCGAGTCACCACTTTTCCTTTGTCATACACCAACAATCCGTTTCTGTCGGTGACAAGCCAGAGTCGTCCCTTGCTGTCTTCCATCATCTGAAGTATAGACTCTACGTTGCGCAAATCGCCGTTGACCTGAAACGCTTTCTCTTGCGACTCCATCTGGAGCAAGCCATGTCCTGATGTGCCAACCATGATTTCACCTGACTTACGCTCCACAAAAGAGGTAACGTAGCAGAAAACCTCATGCCCGTTCAGGTCGGTCACCTTCACATCCTTGAAAGCAGTACCGTCGTATGTTTGGAGAGCCCCATACATGCCGACATAGAACAGTCCCTTGCTATCCTGTAGGATGCAATTGACATAATTGCTCGCCATGCCTATGCCGTTCTCCTTTTTATAGATACGGTGCTGATAGCCGTCATAACGGCTCAATCCATTGCGTGTGGCAGTCCAGATAAACCCGTCGCGGTCGAGATACACTTGATTTGTAAAACTACTTGACAACTGGTTGTCGGCATCAAATAGTTTACCCATCTGTGCATGGAGGCGCAGATACGGCAAAAAAGACATAAGAAGCACGCAAAATAAAAATTTTGGCTTCATGGTAGGTTATTTCATTATGCTGTTATATAGAAATCGGGGCAAAGATATAAATTTTTTTGCGAAACGCAACATTTTTTAGTTACATTTCGCAAAAAACAAATTTAATAAAATTTTTGGAGTTGAGAAGAGGAGGAAGTTTGGGAGTTTAGGAGTTTAGGAGTTTAGACATATGATTGCGGTCTGGAGTTTAGGAGTCTAGGAGTCTAGGAGTTTAGACATATGACTGACTTGTCATGGGTTTCTTTAGACCCTTCGGGTAAAAGCGGCAAAGCCGAGCGGCAAAGCCCGATGAACGGGTCCATCCTGAGGAAGCGGACTATCAATCTTTCATCCTTCATCCTTCATCTTTCATCCATTTTGGGAGTTTAGGAGTATTCACAAGAATAACTCCCCACCCCTTACCCCTCCCCAACTGGGGAGGGGAGCTCCATTCGGCTCACGGCATGCTCTTCAAAATC
>JAGCXX010000012.1 GCA_017961115.1 Prevotella sp.
GCCATCAAGCAGGATGCCACCGAGCAGGATGCCACCGAGCAGGATGCCACCGAGAATGCCACCCCCGAGCCAAAAAAACCGGAAAACCCGGAAAACCCGGAAAGCCCGGAATCTCCGGAATCTCCGGAATCTCCGGAAAATCCGGAATCCCCGGAAAGCCCCAAAACCCCGGATTTTAGGCTGTCGGAGGCCTTTTCATCCCTCGCCGAAGACGACCAAGAGGCAGTCGGACATTGGCTCGACAATATCCTCACCCAACTGACCCACAATGCGCTCACCAAAGAAATGCTCCAAACGGTGCTCCATGCCCTCCACTATGACCGCGATGTGGCACAGGCAGGCATCGACGGAGAGGTAAGAGGCCGCAACACACGTATCGAGGAGTTGTTTGAGCAGAAGCGGAAAACAGCCGACATCCATGCATTGGGAGGGGCCATCGCACATGCCACCTCCACACCGCCAACCGACATCATCGGAGGACTCTCCGCCGCCGACCGCCAAACCATCTGGGAGCGTGGCAACGAGAAAAGGGTCATCCTCAGATAACTGCCTGCCCCCACCAAGCTGGCCCAGCCTGCCCCACCAAGCCTGTCCCCACCAGTCTGTCGGACCTGTCGGACCTGTCGGACTTGTCGGACTCGTCGGACTCGTCGGACTTGTCAGACTTGTCGGATAAAGCACCACAAATCTTAATAAACGTTAACAAATGAAAGAAAATACTGCATCAGTAGTGATTTTCTAAAATAAAAGAGTAATTTTGTCCGAAAATTAGGATTGAGAAGAAATAACAATAAATATAAGCTTACTGATATGAAGAAAATTTATCTGACACCCGTTATCAGGATTCAGGCTATCGACAGCGAAGATGTAATGGCCAACAGCATGGAAGGAGCCATTCCCACCTTTGACAACCCGGTCACTAAAGACACTGAACTCGGCACGACAGACCCCATCCTGACCAACGGAGCTTCTATCTGGGACATTGAAGAAGATTAATTGTTAGACATTACTAAAACACCACTTCACCGATGGGATATTCTTGTCGGTGAGGTTTTTTGTATCTATAGGTTAGCTGAGTAGATGTAAGCTTGCTTGCAGTATGCCGGGGTGCAACCCACAATCAAGCTTAAATCTAAAAATATCAACCACAATTTGCCCTTTCGTTTCCGTTTCGAGGCCTTATATTTGTCCGCTGTACAATTTGCCAGCCGAAACAACAAAACGAAATGACCAACATACCTCCTATCGTGGCGGATATGCTGCAAGAAAACATCCGCCGCAACGAAATCATCCAACAACCATTTATCCCTTCTACCGGTGAGGGTGCTCCCCTACCCCGCACCAAAGCGTTCATCAGCGACTATGAGCCGCACACTATTTATTTGCCCAACGACATAATGAACGACGACCGCATGAGCCGCATCTTTATGTTCAAGAGCATCAGCGAATACGCCCGCATAACAGGCATCACCCATCAGGAAGCACTGGAAGAGTTCGAGGTGCTGCGATGCCGTTATGACTTCTGCTATTGGGCATGGCGCTATGTGCGCATCAAGCCCAAAGACGGTGGCGACGACATCCCCTTCACCCTCAACCGTCCGCAGCGCAGGTTGGTGGAGCATTTCGAACAGGCGCGCCTGGCTGGGAAACCCATCCGCGTCATCGTGCTCAAGGCACGCCAATGGGGCGGTTCTACAGTGACGCAAATCTACATGGCCTGGCTCCAACTCATCCACCGCAAGGGCCTCAACTCCCTCATCGTGGGACATGTGAAGACAGCGGCGGCAGAGGTGAGCAGCATGTTCGACAAGGTGATGGAGCGCTACCCCCTTCGATTGCTCGAGAAAGCGCAGTTGCCCAGCGATACGGAGGAGGCGAACGATGCCATATCTGCTGCCACCCACAACCATATCTTCACCCTCGACGGAGAAGAAAGCCCAGATAACCCGGAAAAACCGGAATCTCCGGATAAAAAGAAAAGCAAAAAGCCCACCCCAAAAGTAATCGGCGACCGCCACTCACGGCTGCTGCGCTACATCCCCACCCGCAATTGCAAAATCAAAGTGGGGTCGGCGGAAACACCCAACTCCGCCCGAGGCGGAGACTCCGCACTGGTGCACTGCACCGAGGTGGCTTTTTGGCGGAAGACGGACAACAAGACACCTGAGGACATCATCCGCTCGGCATGTGCGGGCGCCTCTTACAAACCCCTGACGATGATTGTCTATGAGTCGACTGCCAACGGCACAGGCAATTTTTTCCAACAAGAGTATGATGCGGCAAGACGGAGTGAGTCGCTCTTCACCCCCGTCTTCGTGGCTTGGTGGCAGATAGAACGCTACGCCTTGCCCCTCACCAATCCCGAGACATTCGCCACACAACTGTGGCAGCAGCGCAACGACACTTCGGTGGCGAGCCAGCGACAGGAGTCGGGGCAATATCTGTGGCACCTCTGGGAAATGGGCGCCACGCTGGAGGCCATCAACTGGTATGTGTGCGAGCGGCGCAAATACAATGACCACGGCGACATGGCGGCGGAGTTTCCCTCCGACGATGTCGAGGCATTCCAAAACTCAGGTGCGCACGTCTTCGACCCATACCGCATCGAAGCCTTCAAAGTCAACTGCCGTCCACCCAAGATGAAGGGCGACCTCACGGCGAAAGCGGCGAAGGGCAGCGACGCGCTCAACGACTTGCACTTCCATCCCGACGGCGGACAACTGTGGGTGTGGAGCGAACCCGAACATTTCGACGACTGCCGCATCGCCGACCGATACCTCGTGATAGTGGACATCGGTGGCAGAAGCGCCAAGGCCGACTGGTCGGTCATCTGCGTCATCGACCGCTACTGGATGATGGAAGGTGAGCGCCCGGAGGTCTGCGCTCAGTGGTATGGCCATATCGACATGGACCTTCTGGCGTGGAAGGCGGTGCAGGTGGCACATTATTACGATGACGCGCTGCTCGTCATCGAGTCGAACACCCTGGAGACGCACGACGACGAGCGGTGGCTCGAGGGCGGCGACCAGTCGGCATATATCCTCAATGAGATACGCCATGTCTACCCCAACCTCTACGCCAGACGGCAGAGCGCTGAGGATATCCGCCAGCATGCGCCCCTGAAGTACGGGTTCCACACCAACATCAAAACCAAACCCGCCATCATCTCCACCCTTGTCGAGGTGGTGCGCGAGGGACTCTATGTGGAGCGCGACTCACGGTGCCTCGATGAGTATGTCACCTATGTCAGGCGGCAAAACGGCAGTTATGGCGCCACCGACGGCAAACATGACGACCTGCTCATGACGCGCGCCATCGGACTCCACATCTGCTTTCACGAGATGCCACTGCCCAGCATCATCTCATTCTCCCAACTGACAACCGCCAAACGACACGACCTCAATAAAAGCATATGGTGATTTTTTATGATTATTTGATACTTAGTATGATGTTTTTTTTAATTAATATTGTAATTTTGCATCGTTTTTGTATACTTTAAATAGAGTTTCAGCATGACAGCAAAGAAAATACTGCTCACCACACTGCTTTCCGTCATCATGATGGGCACCTACGCACAACTCCCCAAGGTGACGCTGAAAGACATCAACGGCAAAACCGTCACCACCGACACCCTGTCCAACAACGGCAAACCGTTCATCATCGACTTCTTCGCCACATGGTGCAAGCCCTGCAACCGCGAACTCGACGCCATCAGCGAGGTGTATGAGGAATGGCAGGAAGAGACGGGCGTGAAAATCATCGCCGTCAGCATCGACCAGGCACAGAACATCAATAAGGTGAAGCCCCTCGTCGACAGCCACGGATGGGAATACGAGGTGCTGCTCGACCCCAACAGCGAACTGAAACAGGCTCTCGCCATCCAAAACATACCCTACGTGCTCATCATCGACGGCAAGGGAGAAATCGTCTACCGCCACATGGGATATACCGACGGGGCGGAGGAAGAGCTGATAGAAAAGGTGCGCGAACTGCTGAAGCCATGATGATGCGACTCTCCACCCTACTCATGGCAATATTGCTGCCCTGCATGCTCCATGCTCAGGACGACAACCGCAAGGTGGTGGTCAGCGGAAGCGTGCAGAGCGATGTACTCATACCTCAAGACGACAAAGACATCGGCGCCGTCACTGACGACGATTGGGCAAAGACCAACACCTATGTCGACCTCAAGGCACAGAGTCAGTATGTAGACGCCGGAGCACGTTTCGAATACCTCGACCACCCCCTTCCAGGATATGAGAATGACTTCAAGGGATGGGGCATCCGCCACTACTACCTCAAAGGAAAGCTCAAGAATGCCGAACTTACCCTCGGCTCCTTCTACGAGCAATTTGGCTCGGGTTTCATCCTACGCACCTATGAGGAGCGCTCACTCGGCATCGACAACTCGCTGCTCGGCGGGCGGTTGGTCGTCAAACCCATCAGGGGCATGACCGTCAAGGCTCTCAGTGGTGTGCAGCGCCGCTACTGGCAATACAACGACGCCCTCGTCTCAGGTGCTGATGCCGAGGTCAACCTCGACGAGTGGCTGCCCTCACTCAGCGAGCACAACACACGCCTCATGCTCGGCGCCTCATGGGTGAACAAACGAGAGAAAATGGATGAGGCGGAGCAAGTTTATGCCGACCCAACCCATCGGCTCAACCTGCCCGAATATGTCAATGCTTGGGACGTCAGGGCACAGCTCAACAAGGGCGGATGGGGACTCCTCGCCGAATATGCACAGAAGAGTCAGGACCCATCGTTCGACAATAGGTACATCTATAAGAAGGGAACGGCAGCCATGCTCTCAGGGTCCTATTCCCAAAAAGGCATGAGCGCCTTGGTACAGGTGAAGCGCAGCGAGAACATGTCGTTCCGCAGCCGACGCTCACAACTCGGCACATCCTCGTTTATCAATCACCTGCCAGCCTTTACCCTCGACCACACCTACGCCCTCGCAGCCCTCTACCCCTATGCCACCCAACTGGCTGATGGTGAGTGGGCATTCCAGGGTGAGCTGTCCTACACATTCAAGCGCAAGACGGCCCTCGGAGGCAAATACGGCACCACGGTGAAGTTGAACTTCTCGCAAGTGCGAAGCATCGACCATGAGAACCTGCCTGCCGAGAAGATGCCTTATGGCAGTCCGTTTGGCACCGATGGCTACAAGAGCAAATTCTTCAAGATTGGCGACGACATCTACTATCAGGACATCAATGTCCAAGTGTCGAAGAAAATCTCAAACGCGCTGAAACTCAATCTGATGTACATGAACCAGCACTACAATATGACCGTTATAGAGGGCGAGGGAGGTATGGTCAAGTCGGATGTCTACATCGCCGACGCACTCTATCAGCTTGCACCCAAGACGAAACTCAGGGGCGAGCTGCAATATCTCACCACCCCCAACGACCAAGGCGACTGGGCATTCGCACTGCTCGAACTCTCGTTGGCACCAAGATGGATGTTCACCGTGAGCGATATGTGGAACTGCGGCAGCACCGACATCCACTACTATCAAGGACTGGTTACCTTTAATATCGGCGCACACCGCATTCAGGCTGGCTACGGCCGGACACGCGCCGGATACAACTGTTCGGGAGGCGTATGCCGATATGTGCCTGCGACACGGGGATTCACCCTCTCCTACAACTACAACTTCTAAACGACGCCATCATGAAAAGGGCATTACTGTTCACCGCCGTCCTCGCAGCCGCCATCCTGACGGCATGCAGCCATATCGATGAGGACGAGCGGTATATCTACGAAAAATTGGAGCAGGCCGACCGCGTGGTGCTCCTTGAGGATTTCACCGGACAGCGCTGCGTCAACTGCCCCAGAGGCACCGAGGTCATCGAGCAACTGCAAAAGGAGTTCGGCGACAAGGTCATCGCTGTCGGCATCCACGGCGGCCCCCTTGGATTCGCAGGGACGGCGACCGCCAAAGGACTCGCCACCACCGTGGGCGACGAATACTATGACCATTGGAAATTGGAATACCAGCCCGTGGGACTCGTCAACCGCCATGGAGCAGTCAACTACACCGACTGGACCAAGGAGGTGGTGGCAGAACTCGCCAAGCCCGCACGGCTCAACCTGAGCGCCGAACTGCAACTCACTGACGACCAATCGCTCTTCATCACCGTAAGGGCGCAGAGCACCGACGGCAACATCAACGGCCATCTGCAGGTATGGCTCATCGAGGACGGCATCACCGCATTGCAGATGATGCCCGACGGCAGCACCAACCGCGAATATGTGCACAACCATGTGCTGCGCACCCCTGTCAACGGCACATGGGGGGAGGCCATCACCCTCGAGGAGGGCAAAGATTGGCTCACCGCCATGGATCAAGCCCTCAACCCAGAATGGAACACCAACAACCTCAGCATCGTCGCCTTCGTCTATGACGACTCCGGCGTGCTGCAAGCCACCAAGGCGCGAGTATCCACGCCCCAATAACCCATTATCCCCCGGAAAACCCGGAAAACCCGGAAAACCCGGAATCTCCGGAAAGCCCGGAAAATCCGGAATCTCCGGAAAACCCGGAAAATCCGGAAAATCCGGAATCTCCGGCCCCCAAAAAAAACTCAAAAAACTCATAATATGAAAAAAACCTTTACTCTCTTTTCCGCCTTGCTCCTCGCCATCACCCTCTCTGCGCAGGACACGAAAGGCTATTTCCAATTTGCCGACAAGGATGGCAACATCATCGCCGACGGTTCCACCATCGTGCGCAACGTACCGGAGATGGACGATTTCGGCGAGATGCTGATTCACTCAGGACTCTTTATCAAAAACGTCGCCGCCCCAAATGGCACACCGGTTTGGCTTGTCTCCGACATCACCCGCATCGACAACGGCTCGCTGCAGGTGTGCTTCCCGCAGAACTGCATCGTCTACAACCGCGTGAGTTCCAATAAGTCGGATGCCACCACTATCACCGCAGGTGAGCAAAAGGACATCCAGTCGGAATGGTTGCCTTCCACTTACGGTGAGTGCGTAGTCACCTACACCGCCAAACCCCTTGAGAAGTTTGGCAAGACCTATACCGAGAACGAGGGACCGTCGGTCACCGTACACTACATCCTGCAAGACCCAGCACACATCAGTCAGTCGGAAACATCCAATTCCGTACCTGTAGCCATCTATGACACACAGGGCAGACTGACCTCCACCGACAGCCGCGGCTTACGCATTATCCGCATGAGCGACGGCACCGTGCGCAAGGCAATCAGATGAAATCCCCACAGCAATCAGTTTTTTCACGTTTGGCGGATTTGAAAGTCCGTCAGCAATAGTATCATTTAACACCTATTCATTTATGATGAGAAGATTTACCATTCTCGCTGTGGCGGCACTTGCTGCCGTCACTACCGCTTTCGGACAGTCGGCACCGAAACGTCAGAAAGCGCCTCAGGCAAAGGAGAAGAAAATGCCTGAGAAAAAACGAGTCGCCCTCTCGGAGGTTACACTCAACAGCAACATCTTCACAAAAGGCAAGCCCCAGCAGGCTGTTCGCTCGCAGATTGCCAAAAGCCGTGAGGCAAATCGCTTGCAGGTGAGGGGTGCAGCAAGAAAGGCAGCCAAGGCACGCAAGGCCAACAGCGGCATCATTATCGACCAGCCTGAGGGCAAGTACTACGACATGGTCCTAAGTACTTGGTATTATGTCTCCAGTCTCTTCGGAGCCTCCATGGGAGAGAACAGTGGAGCCATCGGCGAGGTGGTCGAAGGCACCGACGGCTACATCTACATCCACAACCTCATCACCGAACTTGCTACAGAAGAGGGTTTCTGGGTGAAGGCCGAGAAACTTGGCGGCGACACCATCGTCATCCACGAGCAGCCTATTTGGGATGAGGATTATTACGGCACCATCTACACCCACTCCATCATGAAACTCAAAGTGGAGGACGGAAGCCTGACCTATGACCCCAGGGACAGCGACATCAAGATGATATGGAAGGACGGCAAACTCGACACTGTGGATGAGTTCAACACCGGCGAGGACTTCCAAACCGTCATCACCGCCATCGACAACGAGGGTTACTGGTGTGGCGCCATGAACTGGGACGTGCACATGTGGCCACAGACTGATGAGGCCATCACCCAACTGCCCGAGACCAGCCAGACCTCAGAAATGGTGATGAAGTACACCGATGAGTACGGCGAGCTGGTAGCACGCAAGGTGAACGTCGCCATCGACGGCACCAACGTATTCCTCCAAATCAATCCCGAAATCGACGCATGGGTCATGGGTACCCTTGAGGGCGACAAAGCCATCTTCCCGTCAAGACAGTATCTCGGCAAGGACTTGAAAAACAGCTGCCATGCGTACTTGCTTATTGCCGATGCCAACGACGAGTTGATAGACCAGGCTGTGTTCACCTTCGACCCAGCCAACAATACGTTCACCTCAGCCAGCGAGGTGGCCATCTACGTCAACAGTGGAAAAAGCGACATCTACTACATCGACCGTTTTGAGAATCCTTCCATCTTCTACTTCGTTGAGGTACCTGGCACCCCGCAGAAACCTTCAATTGAAGATGTAGAACCTTATGAAGCCTATCCCTCATACGCCATAGGTTACGGATACGTGTATTTCTACGCTCCCTATTTCGACGCAGAGGGCAACTACCTCGACCCCGACAAGATGTATTACAAGGTATATGTCGACGACGAGGTGTACACATTCCAGCCCAGCGATTACCCGTATGACCTGGAAGAAGCCACCGACATCATCCCGTTCTCGTTCAACGGCTACGACTTCGCCAACCAAGAATACGAGCATGAGTTCTACACCTACTTCCAGCCAGCCAAGAACATCGGTGTCCAACTGATTTACACCGGCGGTGGTGAGACCCATGAGTCGGAAACCGCATGGTATGAGGTGGATTCTTATCTCGCTGATGGTGAGGAAGGCGTCCTAGCACATGTGGAGGACGGCGCTCCCAACACCGAGCTCAATGATGGCGAGATTGCTCTCAACCTCGGATTTGCCGAGAGCAAAGACTACTCCTTCGGCACCGCATATTCAAGCGATGAGACCTTCGACGTGGCATTCCACCTGTCAGACCCCTCACTCGTGGGCGCACAGATTGTAGCCATCAACGTGCCGTTCTTCGACACCCAGGAAATCAGCGGCACCAAGGTGTGGCTCTCCAAGTCACTCTCCGTCAGCAACGGCGTATTTACTGCTGATGCCCTCACACAAGACTTCGAGGCTGGCAAAGGCTTTACCAAAGTAGTGCTCAACCAACCTTACACCATCACTGAGGACGGCATCTACATCGGCTATACATTTACACAGGCAGCCAACCCCCAAGCCACTCCAGTGGTGCTGACCGGCTACACCTCCGACGGAGGTTTCATCGTCCACACCGACAAAGTTTACAAGAACGGATGGTTCAACATGTATATGCAGTACGGCGACCTCGCCCTCGAGGCTGTGCTCAAGGGTGACAACATCAAGGCATTTGCCGTGTCGCCTGAATACGCACAGGACATCTATGCCCAGGTCAATCAGGAGAGCCAGGTGAGGATGGATGTCACCAACTACGGCTACGAGGGTGCCAAGAACATTGACTACACCTATGAGGTGGCAGGCCAGAGCGGCACAGGTCATATCGACCTCGACCCCGCCCTTGAGGCTGCCTATGGCGCATTCCACACCTTCAGCATCCCCATCCCCGCCATTGCTCAGAAGGGCACCTATCCGCTCACCATCAAGGTGACAAAGGTGAACGGCGAAGCCAATGCCGCCCTTGACGACACCGACGAGTCTACGGTCAACGTGCTCACCGTAATGCCGAAGAAGCGCCCCGTGCTCGAGGAGTACACCGGCACATGGTGCGGTTACTGCCCACGTGGCTACGTTGCCCTGCAGAAGATGAACAAGCTCTATCCCAACGACTTCATCGCCCTCTCCTACCACAACGACGACCCGATGGAGTTCACCTACTACTTCCCCAGCAATGTGGAAGGATTCCCCGATGCATGGCTTGACCGCGTGCACCAGACCGATGCTTACTGCGGCGATGGCGCCTACGGTGAGTGGGGCATCGAGAAAGTATGGCTCGACCGCTGCAAAGAGTTCGGTGTTGCCGACCTCAGCGTGACCGCCGACTGGGCTGATGAGAATAAGAACACTATCGACATCAGGACTACCGCCATCTTCCCGCTCGCCATTGACAACAATCCCTACATCCTGGAGTATGCCCTCGTGACTGACGGTCTGAAAGGTGTTGGCAGCGAATGGTCACAGTCCAACTACTACTCTGGCGCTTCTGGATGGCCCGCCGACATGCTCAAGTTCATCGCTGGAGGCGACTATGTCAATGGTCTTGTCTTCGATGACGTCATCATAGCACGTGAGCCTGTCAAGGGTGCCCTTCCCACGGCCATCGCTGAGGACGGTGTCGTCAGCCATAGCTATCAGATGTTTGCCGACGATGCCCTCAACACCAGTTATGAGCCAATCATCCAGGACAAGGACAAGGTACGCGTCGTGGCTATGCTCGTCAACAGCAGGACGGGTGAGATTGTCAACGCCGCCAACGTGAAGGTCATGCCTGCCGGTACTGGCATCAAAGGCACGACAGAGGCACGCACCGTGGACAGCGTGAGCTACTACGACCTCTCCGGACGCAAGGTGCTCCTCCCGAACAACGGTATCTACATCCAGTCCATCCGCTACAAGGACGGCTCTACCAGCAACAAGAAAGTGCTGGTGAAGTAAATACCATAATCACTCTTTTTAGGGACGCGAAATTTCGCGTCCCTTTTTTTTGTCGGACATGTCGGACTCGTCGGACATGTCGGACTTGTCGGACACCACTTATGTGCCATTTTGTCACACTTCTCCCAATGGTATGGTTTTTGAGCATCATAAGGCAGAATCAAAAAAAAGAAAGGAGATTATCATGACATTCGACAAATTCACCATCAAGGCACAGGAGGCGGTGCAGGAAGCCGTCTCCTCA
>JAGCXX010000106.1 GCA_017961115.1 Prevotella sp.
AATTTATGTACGAGCCTAGTGCAGAGCCAAGCTTGCTTGAGCTATGTCGAGGCGAAGTCATAAATCGGATAAACTCCAATTTGTCATTCCAAAAATTATGAGGAAACGATGGACTTGATTTCTCTGACCTCTTTGCACACGGATGGCACAGCATCAGATATTCCACAATGGCACTAAGTGTGAGTCGATAGAATGATATTACAAACAAAAATAAAACTCAGATTGATTTGGAATGTTCGCATAAAACCTCTATTTTTGTATTTTAAAGCGAATTAGTGTGAAATATGAAAAGAACATTCAAAGTCATCCTCAAGATTCTGGTCGGACTTTTGGGCTTTCTCATCATAGCCATAGGTTTGTTGTTCATCTTGGCACGCTGCCATCCCGAACTTATACAAAGATTTTTTGAAGAGGAGCCAGAATATATCCGTTTTTCCGCACTGCCGCATGACCGCGATTCCATGAAGGTAGATTTTGACGGCATTCACCAGATTGTGGCTGAGAATTACTCTCTCTACCGCCAAAAAGGCATATCGATGGACTCTCTCTACGATGTCTATTCTGCCCGCTTGCGCGACTCGGTCAAGACCAGCGATGACTATGGCATGATGCTCATGGAGTATTTTGCCGACCTACGTTGCGGACACGCATGTGCATTTTTCTTCTGTGATTATTTTGGTGGGGCTGAGCCGCGCTACATAGAAGGTCGTCTCTTCCTTGACCATCCAGGTGATTATATCAGCAAACATGGATTCCGCGACAAGGACGAAATCGTAGCCATCAACGGAAAGACCATTCCCACCTGGATGGCTGATAACATACGGTATCATGAAGGCTCTACCGCTGCGCAGAGAGCGTTTAGAACGGCATCAGCCGCGCTCTCAAGTTATACCGACACTTTGCTGAACATCACCGTGGACCGGGGTGGCGACACCATCTCAATACCGCTGCCGCTCCATGCGAAAGGCTTCCCGAACCCCAACATTTGTGAGAGAAAGATTCTGCAGGACTCCATCGGTTATATCGATATCAAAACCATGAGGAACGGGATAGTAGAGGTGTTCGACAGCCTTTATCCGTCGGTCAAGAACCTCCCTTATCTGATTGTAGATGTACGTAGAAACGGAGGAGGGAACAGCCTGAATGGGGAGAAACTTTGCGAATATCTACTGAAACGAGAAATAAAGCATTGCTTGTATGACAAGACTCTCACACCTCGCGCGGATGCATACCGTGGAAAGGTGTTTCTTCTTATTGATACACGGACTTTCTCCGCTGCAGAGAGTTTCGCCATCGATCTTTGGGAGAGTGGCGAGGTAATCTTGGTGGGATGTCCTACAGGTGGAGATACAGGAAGCAGTCCTGAAACTTTCAAATCGCCAGCTGGCCTTTCTTTCCGAATACCCTTGCGAGAACCTCGTCTAACACCTAAAGGCTTCCCACTGGAAGGACGTGGGATACCTCCACATTATAAAGTGGTACAGACTGTGAAAGACTTCATGGCCGGGATTGACACACAGTTGGAATTTACAATCGGCTTGATTCAAAAGGGCAGGGATTGAAGGCAAGGCCGTTTACTTGAGTTCTCGTTGTAGGAACTTTGCGGTGTAGCCCTTTCCGCTGCGTGCCACCTCCTCTGGGGTGCCGGTGGCGACGACCTGTCCGCCGCCACGGCCGCCGTCAGGACCCATGTCGATGATGTGGTCTGCCAGTTTGATGACATCAAGATTGTGCTCAATGACGATGACTGTATTGCCACGGTTCACCAACCGCTGCAACACGTCCATCAGGATGCGGATATCTTCAAAATGCAAACCGGTGGTTGGCTCATCGAGGATATAAAGTGTCTTTCCTGTGTCGCGCTTCGACAGTTCGGTGGCGAGTTTCACACGTTGGCTCTCACCGCCGGAGAGGGTGGTGGAGGGCTGACCAAGTTTGATATATCCTAATCCCACGTCCTGGATGGTTTTGATTTTATGGAGGATGGCGGGCACGTTCTCAAAAAACTCCACCGCTTGGTTGATAGTCATGTCAAGGATGTCGGCTATCGATTTCCCCTTGAATCTCACCTCCAGTGTCTCACGGTTGTAGCGCTTGCCATGGCACACCTCGCAGGGCACCATCACATCTGGCAGAAAGTTCATCTCTATGGTACGGTAGCCATTGCCGCCACAGTTCTCGCATCGCCCGCCTTTGACATTGAAAGAGAAACGGCCAGGCTTGTAACCTCGTATCTTGGCTTCGGGGAGATTGACGAACAGAGAACGGATGTCGCTGAACACTCCTGTGTATGTGGCAGGATTCGACCGTGGTGTACGCCCAATGGGTGACTGGTCGACGTTGACCACCTTGTCGACAAGATTCAGTCCCTCGATGCTGTCGTAGGGCATGGGACGTTTCAGCGAACGGTAGAAATGCTGCGAGAGGATGGGCTGAAGGGTCTCGTTGACAAGAGTGGATTTCCCCGAACCGCTCACGCCCGTCACTACAATCAACTGTCCCAAAGGAAATTCCACGTCGATGCCGCGGAGGTTGTTGCCGCGCGCCCCTCGTATCCAGATGCTCTTGCCATTGCTGGCGCGCCGTTTTTTGGGGATGGGAATCTGGCGCACACCGCTGAGATACTCGCTGGTAATGGTGGGATGGCTGAGCATATCGCCGACAGTGCCTTGATAGACCACCTCGCCACCCTTGCGCCCTGCTTTGGGACCGATGTCGACAATGTAGTCGGAGGCGAGCATCATGTCCTTGTCATGCTCTACGACGATGACAGTATTGCCGATGTCGCGCAGTTGCTTCAGGCTGCTGATGAGTTTTGCATTGTCGCGCTGATGAAGTCCGATGCTTGGTTCATCGAGGATGTATAGGACATTGACCAGTTGTGAACCAATTTGCGTGGCGAGGCGTATGCGCTGACTCTCACCGCCGGAGAGTGATGCGGACTGCCTGTCGAGCGACAGGTAGTCGAGCCCCACGTCGAGGAGAAAGTCGATGCGGGTGCGTATCTCCTTGAGAATCTCGGCCGCGATTTTGCTCTCCTTACTGCCTAGATGCTGCTCGGCCTCATCAAGCCACTCACGCAATTGGCTGATGTCGAGGTGGGAGGCCTCGGAGATGTTCTTGTCCCATATGCGGAAAGAGAGCGATTCTCGGTTGAGACGCTGTCCCTTGCACTCCGGACACTGGCAGACTGCCAAAAACTGGTCGGCCCATTTCTGGCCGCTTGCGCTGTCATCGTTGTCCATCACCTGACGGAGATATTTGATGACTCCGTCGTAGTTGGTGAAATAGTCGCTGGAGGTATGCACCAGTTCCTTGGCGACCCGAACAGAGGAAAGTGAGCCATAGAGGATTTCCCTTAGTGCATCGTCGGGGATATCCTTCACAGAGGTCTTCACCGTACAGTCATATTTTTGGAGGATGGCGTCAATCTGCCAGAAAATCATCTGGTTTCGGTATTTTCCCAATGGAGTGATGGCACCTTCGGCGATAGACAGCCGCTTGTCTGGTATCACCTTGTCGAGGTCAATCTCGTTGATGTAGCCTAAACCCTTGCAGTGTGGGCAAGCTCCCTCTGGGGAGTTGAACGAGAAACGGTTGGGTGCGGGGTCGGCGTATGAGATACCTGTGGTGGGACACATCAGTCGCTTGGAGAAACTGCGAAGGCTGCCGTCATCTTTGTCGAGAATCATCACTACACCGTCGCCCTGGCGCATCGCGGTGCTCACGCTGCGGTGGAGCCGCTCATCATCCTTGTTCTGCACGCGAAGTTTGTCGATGACCACCTCGATATTGTGGTTTTTGTATCGGTCCACCTTCATGCCTCGGATGAGTTCTACAATCTCGCCGTCGATGCGGACATACAGGTAACCCTTGCGGCGCATGCTCTCAAAGAGTTCGCGGTAGTGTCCCTTGCGCTGTCTGACCAGTGGGGCGAGTATGAAAATGGGGTGTCCGTCGTAGCGGTCAAGAATCATCTGCTGCACCCGCTCTTCGGTGTATTTCACCATCTCTTCACCAGTGTGGTAACTGTATGCCGTACCGGCGCGGGCGTAGAGTAGACGGAGAAAATCGTAAATCTCCGTGGTGGTGCCCACTGTGGAGCGAGGATTCTTATTGGTGGTCTTTTGCTCAATGCTGATGACGGGACTCAGACCGGTGATTTTGTCCACATCGGGACGTTCCAGTCCGCCGAGGAAGTTGCGGGCATATGCCGAGAAAGTTTCGATGTATCGGCGCTGTCCTTCGGCATAGATGGTGTCGAAGGCAAGGGATGACTTGCCTGAGCCCGACAGTCCGGTGATGACTGTCAGGCTGTTGCGTGGGATTTCCACATCGATGTTCTTCAGATTGTGGACCCTGGCTCCCCAGACATTGATTTTCTCGTCCTCTCGCTGCATGGAGTTGGAAGAAAAGCTTGTGGTGAATTATTCCGTCCCACCTCCACCTGCGGATGTCCCGTGCTCACGGAAACCGCGAAGGAGATTGACGTCTTTCCTGATGTGGTATTTGCGTCCGTCTGCTCCCTTGGCCGTCACGTCAACGAAATAGACACCCTCCTTCACAGGATGCCCGTTGAAAGTGCCGTCCCATCCTTTTGAGGCAGGGTCGGTCCACTCATACATTTTTTGTCCCCATCGGTTGAAGATGATGGCTCTGAACTCCACTAAACTTTTCCACCCTTCCTTTGGCTTGTATGTGTCGTTGATGTCGTCACCATTGGGGGAGAAGGCATTGGGCATGTCGAGTTTGCTCTCGCTTACCGTGACACGGATAGGACCGATGTCATTCCAGTATTCTTGGGTGTAGGCGATGGTGTCGTTGCCTTGGGTAAAGGTGGCGTAACATACGATTTTGTGTGAACCAGCTTGGGTGAAGGTGTAATCGGTGTCTTGCTCATAGCGGATAAGGTAGGGCTCTCCCTGTTCCTCTCCTTCAAGGGTGAAACGCCACTCGTAATATTCGTTCCACGAACCCACATTCTCCGGATTGGCTTGGAAACGTCCGGTGATGGGGGCCGACCCAGAGAAATTCGTGCTTTCCTCCTCTTTGCCTTCCGAATCTTTAAAGGTGGCAATGGGGTCGATGGTTGGCGTCTCATCGTCCTGTGCAAAGGCGGTGAGGGTGAGACTTGCCAGTATGGCTAAAAAAGCAAATTTCTTTGTCATTATGTCTTTTAGTTTCTTTTCAAAACGCAAAGATACGAAAAATAGTCTGTTTCGCAGTGTTCATTTTTGATTTATTGGCATTTTTTAGCTAATAAAACGAATGTCTTTCTCATGATGAGTAGCTACAATTTGTTATTCCTACATTTATAATCAAAATGCAGAGCCAATGCCATATTTTTCTGCCATTCTGCGGTAGAAATCGCTTTGTGCGGCCAAAGTAGTAGGTGTCACAGAAGACAGTTTTGCTGAGAGTTCGCTGATGGGTTTGGTAATGGGGTGTCCCTCTGCTTTCCTGATGGCGATGCACTGCTGCAGTTCATGAGCGGCTCTTGAAGGGTCGCGGTCAGCAAGCAGTTGGGCAAGTTGCAGGTGGTAGCCTGAGCGGAACTGCTTCTGCCGTTGGTGGGTGATGGCTTGGCAGAGGAGGGCGGCCTTGTGTCCTGGGTCGTCGGTGAGTTGTGCGAGGTCGGCATAGAGCCAACTGTCATGGTAGCGTGTGAGCATCTGCTTGTAGAGGTTGGCTGCCTTCTCTCGTTCGCCCATGATGCCATATACCACAGCCATTTGGCGTTGGTGATTTTTGTCGTATGGCCGCCTTCGCAAGGCTTCTTGCAGCATTGGCATGATGACGAGGGCATTGTCGAAAGTGGGTTGTCGGCGTAGTTGGTGGAAAGCCTGGGTGAGCAAACGCTGGGCATTGGAGGGTAGGGGGAACTGACGCTTATTGTCAGTCTCTCCCTCTTTCTTCTCTGGAATGAATGCCTGCCAGTCGGTCTCCTTGAGATGGCTTGTGGCATAATCGCTGATGAAAGCCAAGGTGTTGAATCCTTGGACAGTCTCTCCCAGCAGCACTGCGGCACCCATGACTGATGCATGGGCTTTCCCGTCTTTGTCGTCAATGTTGGGAAGTACGTGCAGCAATGCTTCAAAAATCTTCCTGGCCTCGGTGTGCCGTTTCTCAGTCAGTCGCTTGCGCATGATGTCGCTGCCGGTCCAGAACATAGCCAGCGTGGTGTATTTTCCTTTGTGGACGGCATACATCGGGCGGATGGCCTCATATGCCTCTTCTATGCGCCCCTGTTTGCGTAATTCAAATACGTCTTTTACGGTCATATAGTCTTCCTATTTCATTCCCAGATTGTGCATGATGAAGCCATAGATGTCGGCCTGTTCTTCTAATACCTTTGTCATCGGTTTTCCGGAACCATGTCCTGCTTTCGAGTCGATGCGGATGAGTACGGGGTTAGGACCAACGTGACATTCCTGCAAAGTGGCGGCGAACTTGAATGAGTGGGCGGGCACCACGCGGTCGTCATGGTCGGCGGTGGTGACGAGGGTGGCAGGATAAGCGGTACCCGGACGCAGGTTGTGCAGGGGTGAATAACCGCGCAGGTATTCAAACATCTCACTGCTGTCGGCGCTGGTACCATAGTCGCTCGCCCAGTTCCAACCAATTGTGAATAGGTGGTAGCGCAGCATATCCATCACACCCACCTGGGGTATGGCAACCTTGAAGAGATCGGGCCGCTGCGTCATGCAGGCACCCACGAGCAGTCCGCCGTTGGAACCGCCTTGGATGGCGACGCGCTGACTGTTGGTGTATCGTTGTGCGATAAGCCATTCCGTGGCGGCGATGAAGTCATCGAATACGTTCTGCTTCCTCATCTTTGTGCCTGCTTGGTGCCATTCCTCGCCGTATTCGCTGCCACCGCGTAGGTTGACCATTGCGTAGATGCCTCCGTGCTCGAGGAAGGGAATTCGCGTGGCGGAGAACGACGGACTCAGTCCGATGTTGAAACCGCCATAGCCATAGACGAGGACAGGATTCTTGCCGTTGCGCTTCAATCCTTTCTTATAGGTGAGGAACATGGGGATGCGTGTTCCGTCCTTGCTGTTGAAGAATACTTGTTCGCTCACAAAATCGTTTTGCTTGAAATTAACCTTGGGAGCGGCATATACCGTGTGGCTGTCGGCATCGATGTCGTAGCGGTAGATGGTGCCGGGGATGGTGAATGAACTGAAGGAATAGAAACATTCCTTACGGTCTTTCTCTCCGCTGAACGAGGCAGACCCCACCGAAGGCAGTGCTATCTCGCGGATGCGCTCACCGCTGAGTTGGTGGAGATAGGCGTGTGTGGAGGCATCCTTGCTGTAGGAGAGCAGCAGCTTCCCGTCGATGATGTCGGCATTGTCGAGCACATCATTGTCTTCAGGCACCACCTCCTGCCAATGATTGATGCCGGGGTTGTGGATGTCTGCCATCATCACCTTCGAGCGTGGGGCATGGTCGTTGGTGACCAAATATATTTTGTCGCCTATGTTCTCGATGGGCGAGTAGTTGCAGTCCATATTGGAGGTCATCTGGATGAACTGTGAGTTGGGTATGCGCAGGTCGCGCACATACAGGTTGTTGCCGTCGCCTGCCCCGCTCTCGTAGAGGAACATCATCGTCTCCTCCTTGTTCACCGACACTCTGTAGAACCGTTTCGGTTGTGTTGGGTTCATATAGACGATTTGGTCTGCGCTCTGTGGTGTCCCGATGCGGTGGT
>JAGCXX010000107.1 GCA_017961115.1 Prevotella sp.
AGCCATGCTCATCGGTATCGTCGTGGTCGGCATGATGTTCTATGGCCGTGTGTCACTACGTAAGATTGGCAAACTTGTAGGTTTTGTGGCTATTCTAGGGCTCGCCGCCATCATCGTAATTCTGTTGGTGGGTAAAGATGAAAACGAGATTGCCGACAGTCGAACAAACCTGACCGAGCAAACGGAAAAAAAGGCTGGTGCTCTCGACAATATTTTCCACCGGGCAGGAACGTGGAAGAGGCGTATTCAAAATTTTGTCAGCAACGAAGAGGTGGCACCCAAGGATTTCGACCTTGACAAGGACTCACAGGTAGGTTATTCCAACATCGCCATCGCATCGTCAGAGATTGTGGGAAAGGGACCGGGCAATTCAGAGACTCGTGACATGCTGCCGCAGGCGTTCTCCGATTTTATCTATGCCATCATCATTGAAGAGTTGGGACTGGCTGGTGGTGTCTTCGTGATGTTCCTCTACATCTTCTTGCTCTGGCGGGCCGGACGCATCGCGGACCGCTGTGAAAACTACTTCCCCTCATTCCTAGTGATGGGTCTGGCTCTGTTGCTTGTCGTACAGGCGATGTTCAACATGATGGTTGCTGTGGGACTGGCGCCAGTCACGGGGCAGCCACTGCCCCTCATCAGCAAAGGCGGTACATCGAGTATCATCAACTGTGTGTATATCGGAGCCATCCTCAGTGTGAGCATCTCTGCGAAAAAGAAAAGTCACGCTCCGGTTGAAGCGTAGCAGAAGTAGTGTCATCCCAACCAAAAAAAATGCTAAAAATTGCATTAAGAGAAAAAAAAGAGTTACTTTTGCAGTTTAGAACAGACTTATGAGCAAACAACTGAAATTTATCATCAGTGGCGGTGGCACGGGAGGCCATATTTTCCCTGCCATCTCTATTGCTAATGCCATCAAGGCAAAGGTGCCCGACAGTGATATTCTGTTTGTGGGAGCTGAGGGCCGGATGGAGATGCAACGAGTCCCCGCCGCAGGCTATCCTATTAAGGGACTGCCCGTTTGTGGTTTCGACCGCAAGCGGCTTTGGCGTAATTTCGCTGTATTATGGAAGTTGTGGAAAAGTCAGCGGATGGCGAAAAGCATCATCCGAGAATTCGGTCCCTCTGCTGCAGTGGGTGTGGGAGGCTATGCCAGTGGTCCCACCATCAATATGTGCGCTGATATGGGCATTCCCTGTCTCATCCAGGAGCAGAACTCCTACGCAGGGGTGACCAATAAGTTGCTCGCCAAGAAAGCGATGAAAATCTGTGTGGCTTATGACGGCATGGAGCGATTCTTCCCCGCTGAGAAGATAGAGAATCTGGGCAACCCCGTGCGCCAGTCGCTGATGGAGTGCGCCCTGAGCCGCGAGGAAGCTGCCCGCCAATTGGGCCTCGATCCCTCATGCCGTATCCTGCTCATCGTCGGTGGCAGTCTTGGTGCGCGCACACTCAATGAGAGCGTGCTCCAGCACCTGGAGGAAATCAAGCAGTCGGGCATCCAGATACTTTGGCAGACAGGAAAATATTACCACAACGACATCCTGCAGCAATTGGAGGGCCGTCAGCCCGCCAACCTGAAGGTGACCGACTTCATCAGTGACATGGGGCCGCCTAACGTGCTGCCGACCTTGTGGTGAGCCGCGCCGGTGCGAGCAGCATCTCCGAGTTCTGCTTGTTGGGTATGCCAGTCATCCTCGTTCCCTCGCCGAATGTGGCAGAGAATCACCAGTATCACAATGCCATGGCACTCGTAAAACGCGACGCCGCCATCCATGTCTCTGACGCGGATGCCCCCAAGACACTGATTAATACAGCCATTGCCACAGTCAACGATCAGGGCATGCTTGAGAAACTGGCTTCCAACGTGAAGCAACTTGCAAAATACAATTCAGCGGAAGAAATAGCTGACCGTGTGATAGAAATGGCAAAAAGGTACATTCAATCATAGCAAATGACATTATCAAAAGACATACAATCTGTTTACTTCATAGGCATAGGCGGTATCGGAATGAGTGCCATTGCCCGTTATTTCCTCCACAAGGGACTCCCTGTGGCTGGCTACGACAAGACACCTTCGTCGCTCACCAGCCGTTTGGAGCAAGAAGGAGTGCTGATTCACTATGATGATAACGTGGAAGAAATTCCCATGGCATTCCGCCACCCAGAGTCTACCTTCGTGGTCTATACCCCTGCTATCCCTGAGAGCCACAGCGAACTGTCTTATTTCCGCAAAAACGGATTCGAAGTTCAAAAGCGTGCTCAGGTACTTGGCACCTTAACCGAGGAGTACAAAGGACTTTGTGTCGCCGGCACCCATGGCAAGACCACGACATCGTCGATGTGTGCCCATATCATGCACCAGAGCCATGCCGACTGCAATGCTTTCCTGGGCGGCATCACCAAGAACTACGGTACCAACTATATCTTTTCCGACAGTGACTATGTGGTTATCGAGGCCGATGAGTACGACCGCTCCTTTCACTGGCTTAGACCGTGGATCAGCGTCATTACCGCCACCGACCCCGACCATCTCGATATTTACGGTACGAAAGAAGCCTATCTTGAAAGTTTCCGCCACTATACCACGCTTATCCAACCAGGAGGTGCACTCATCCTCCATACAGGTCTTGAGATGAAGCCTGATGTCAAGGAGGGCGTGACCATCTACACCTACAGTCGCGACGAGGGTGATTTCCATGCTGGGAACATCGTTGTCAGTAATGGGGAAATCACTTTCGACCTCGTCTCACCAGTGGAGAACGTGGCTGGCATCTCGCTGGGACAGCCCTTTCCCATCAACATAGAAAATGCTGTGGCGGCGATGGCGATGGCGCAACTCAGCGGCTGCACTGCCGACGAACTGCGCGAGGGACTCCGTACATTCGGAGGCGTGGATCGCCGCTTCGACGTTAAACTGAAAGACTCACGCCATGTGGTAATCAGCGACTATGCCCATCACCCGATGGAGATTTTGCAGAGCGCCAAGAGCATCCGTGAACTCTACCAAGACCGTCACATCACCGCTATTTTTCAGCCGCACCTCTACACACGTACCCGTGACTTCTACCAGGACTTTGCCAAGAGCCTGAGTATCCTCGACGAGGTGGTGCTTTGCGACATCTACCCCGCACGCGAGGAGCCCATCTCGGGAGTGACCTCAAAACTCATCTACGACCATCTCGCTCCTGGCGTGGCACGCCAACTCATCCACCATGATGAGGTGCTTGACTTTGTGCGCAGTCACGACTTCGATGTGCTCATCATTCTCGGAGCCGGCGACCTGGACAATTATACCGATACCATCGTAGATATCATCAAGAGCAAGTAAATGTACATCAACTGGAAGAAAACCCTCATGGTGACGCTCGACGTCGTGTTGGCTGCCTACATCATATTGGCAGTCACCTCCTTTAATCGTCCCGACCGCTCCAAACTCATCTGCGAGAAGGTCAGAATCACCATCGCCGATAAGGACTCAAGCGGTTTTCTCAGTGCCCTCGATGTCAAGAAGCAACTCACCGACAAGCAGCTCTATCCCAAGGGACAGAAACTCTCTTTTGTCGACCTTCGGGCCATTGAGTCGACCTTGATGGAGAATCCCTTCATCAATACGGCAGAATGCTATAAGACCGAGGATGGCAATGTCGGTATTATCGTCACGCAGCGTCTCCCGTTGCTCCGAGTGAAGGGAGAGAACGGTGAAGATTATTATCTCGACACCGACGGCAACATCATCAAGAACAACCGATATACCTCCGATCTCATCGTCGTCACAGGCAACATAAGCAACTGGTATGCACAGGAATATGTGGTGCCAGCCGTGAGATGGCTCACTGAAAACGAACTATGGAACAGTCAGGTGGAGCAAATCAACATCTTACCCGACAAGAATATGGAACTGGTTCCCCGTATTGGCAACCATATCGTCTGCTTGGGCCGCTTGCCTGAGAGCGCAGACAAGGAGCGCCGTGTGAAGAACATCAACAAATTTATGGAGATGAAGTTCGGCCGTCTCGACAAATTCTACCGATATGGACTCAATGAGGTGGGCTGGAACAAATACTGTTACATCGACCTTGAGTTCGACAATCAAGTCATTTGCCGCAAAAGCAAGCAGCACAGCGGCGATACCAAACAGCCTGTGGGCAACCCATCTCCTGCCTCCTCGGCGGGAGTGACGGCAAAAGCCACCATCCCCCAGCAATAAGTCATCGTGATCAAAGATATCAAAATAACGCACTATCAATATGGCAGCAAAGGAATTCATCGTAGCAATTGAACTGGGCTCTTCAAAAATCACCGGTATCGCCGGCAAGAAGAGCATGGACGGCAGCATCAATGTGCTCGCCGTCGTGAGAGAGGACGCCACCTCTTGTATCCGCAAGGGTGTGGTGTACAATATCGACAAGACCAGTGCTTGTCTGACCAGCATTATTAAGAAACTGAAGACAATTCTGAAATCGGAAATCTCACAGGTGTATGTGGGCGTAGGTGGACAATCTATCCGCAGTATCCGCAACAGCAGCGTGAAGACCCTTCCCGAGGACACCATCATCTCTCAGGATATGATCAATGAGTTGATGGACAACAACCGCAGCACCGTGTATCCCGACCTCGAGATACTGGATGCAGCCACTCAGGAGTTCAAGGTGGGAACACAGTATCAGATAGACCCCGTGGGTGTACAGATTGACAAGATTGAGGGCAACTTCCTCAATATCGTGTGCCGCAAGGCTTTCTACCGCAACTTGAACAAGTGCTTTGAGAAGGCCAATATCTCCATAGCCGAGATGTATCTTGCTCCCATCGCTCTTGCCCACAGCGTGCTCTCCGATGCTGAGAAGCGCGGCGGCTGCTTGCTCGTCGACCTGGGTGCTGACACCACCACTGTGTCGGTGTACTACAAAAATATTCTCCGTCATCTGGCAGTGATTCCTCTTGGAGGCAACAACATCACCAAGGATATCGCCTCGCTGCAGATGGAGGAGAATGAGGCAGAGGAAATGAAACTCAAGTATGCATCCGCCTATACGGAGATTGAGGAGATAGACTCCAGCAAGACGTTGGCTATTGACGCTGAGCGCACGGTGCCCATGCAGGCATTTATAGAA
>JAGCXX010000108.1 GCA_017961115.1 Prevotella sp.
CATGATGCCATAGACCTCACCAATCTTGTTTGGCCCGATGCCAAGACCCGTACATGCACCTGCGCATATGGTGTTGGATGAAGTGACAAAGGGATAGCTGCCGAAATCGATGTCCAACATGGTGCCCTGTGCTCCTTCGCAGAGGATACTCTTGCCTTCCGTGAGCAACCTCTTGATTTCATGTTCGCTGTCGACGATGGGAAATTGTTTGAGAAACTCGATACCCATCATCCATTTCTCCTCCACCTCGGTAATGTCGTAATCGGTATAGTGCAAGTCGCGGAGCATCTGCTCATGGCGAGCCTTGTGAGCAGCATATTTCTCCTCAAAATTGTCGAAAATGTCACCCACACGAAGACCGTTGCGAGAAATCTTGTCTGTATAGGTAGGACCTATGCCCTTTCCTGTTGTACCCACCTTGCTCTTGCCTTTGGCAGCCTCGAGTGCTGCATCGAGAACGCGGTGTGTAGGCATGATGAGATGCGCCTTTCTGGAAATATGCAGACGGCTGTGCAGTTCATGTCCGCTGCGCTCCAAATCCTTCGCCTCATCCATGAACAAGTCGGGGGCGAGCACGACACCATTGCCGATGATATTGATTTTTCCTCCTTGAAAGATTCCTGAGGGGATGCTTCTAAGCACATATTTCTGTCCCTCGAACTCCAGTGTATGACCGGCGTTGGGACCACCTTGGAATCTTGCCACTACATCGTATTGGGGAGTCATCACGTCAACAACTTTTCCTTTGCCCTCATCACCCCATTGCAGTCCTAAAAGGACATCAACTTTTCCTTTGTTCATTTTTATTGTTATTTGTTTTTGTTGTTCGCTTTCGCCCTTTCAGTCTCGCCAACCGTGTGTGACAAGTGCTGCACACACCATAGATGTTGAGCGAACACCCCATAGGGTGAAACCTCTTTAATTTGATATTTCCAATCAATGACGACAGCGCAGCACCTCCCACCTCCTGCACCTTGCCACACACCGTGCATATCTGGTGACAATGGTAATCGCTATGGAAGCAAGCCTCATAATGAGTGCCCTGCTGGAATGTATGCCTCACCACCAACCGGAGTTGCATGAACAGGTTGATGGCATTGTACAACGTCGCCTTACTCACCCTGAAGTTGTCTGCCTCCATCTTGGCACCTAACTCTTCCAAGGTGAAATGTCCGTTGATATGGTAAATGGCATCGAGTATGGCGAAACGCTCGGGAGTCTTCCTACGCTTGTTCTCCTCCAAGTAGGATGTCAGCGTCTGCCGTGCTCTCTGCAATATGGTATCTTCCATCTGATTTTCCTATGGCAATTCTGATGATGCCAAATTCCGTGCAAAGGTAGCAAAAGCAGAAGACAAAACAAAAAGAATACAAAAAGAAAAGCACAAAAAGACAATAAAAAGGTATGATTTGGAGTTTAAATAATAAAATAACAAATACTCAAACAAACAAATAAAATGAAAACATACTTGGTGACAGGTGCCGCAGGTTTCATCGGTGCCAACTTTATCAAATACCTTTTATACAAAAAATACAAGGATGAAGACATCAGAATCATCATCCTTGACGCACTTACCTATGCCGGCAACCTCGGCACCATCAAGGACGACATCGACGGCGACCGCTGCATCTTCGTCAAGGGAGACATCAGGGACAGAGCACTCGCCGACAGCCTCTTTGAAAAGTACGACATTGACTATGTCGTCAACTTCGCTGCCGAGAGTCATGTGGACCGGTCTATCGAAGACCCTCAACTCTTCCTGTCGGTCAACATCCTGGGCACACAAAACCTGCTGGATGCCGCACGGAAAGCGTGGGTGACAGGCAAGGGAGAGGACGGCTATCCCGTATGGAAGGACGGCAAACGATTCCATCAGGTGGCCACTGATGAGGTATACGGCTCACTCGGTGAGGAAGGGTTCTTCACTGAACAAACCCCACTGTGTCCGCACAGTCCCTACAGCGCATCGAAGACGGCAGCTGACCTCATCGTCATGGCCTACCACGACACCTACCATATGCCGGTCACCATTACCCGCTGTTCCAACAACTATGGTCCCTACCACTTCCCGGAGAAACTCATACCGCTGATAATCAACAATATCCTTGAGGGCAAAAAACTCCCAGTCTATGGAAAAGGCGAGAATGTGCGCGACTGGTTGTATGTGGAGGACCACTGCAAAGCAATCGACCTCGTGGTGCGCGAGGGACGCGACGGCGAGGTGTACAATGTGGGAGGGCACAACGAGATGAAGAACATCGACATCGTCAGGCTGACCATCAAGACCATCCACGACATGATGGCAGAGAACAAAAGCCTCCGCGAAGTACTGAGAAAGAGAGAGTTGGACACCGACGGTGAAATCCGATACGACTGGATCAACGACGACCTCATCACCTTCGTAACCGACCGCCTGGGCCATGACCTCCGCTATACCATCGACCCCACTAAAATAAAGAATGAACTGGGCTGGGAACCCGAGACCTGCTTTGCCGAAGGCATCGTGAAGACCATCCGTTGGAATCTGGAAAATCAAGACTGGATCAGGGAAGTGACCAGCGGTGACTACCAGAAGTATTACGAACAAATGTACGGCGGACGGTAATGCGGAGAGAATTAGGCCGGCTCATCGAACTTCCCAAAATCATCGACCCCCGGGGAAATCTCACCGTAGCCGAACAGTTGCGGGAGATACCCTTCAATGTGGAACGTGTCTACTGGACATACGACGTCCCTGCGGGGGAAAGCCGCGGAGGACATGCCCACAGAGAATGTGAGGAGGTCATCGTTGCTGTAAGCGGCTCCTTCGATGTAACGCTCAACAACGGGGAGGAACGAAAGACATACCATCTCAACCATCCCTACCAAGGGTTGTATGTGGGAACAGGAATATGGCGTACATTGGATGATTTCTCTTCCGGTGCCGTGTGCCTGGTGATTGCCTCACATCTGTTTGAGGAAGAGGACTATATCCGTGATTACGACGAATATCAGAGATGGGCAACACAATCCAAATAGTAAGATATTCGCCCCAAAAGGAGTCGGAGTGGAATGAGTTTGTTGGAAAATCAAAAAACGGCACATTCCTGTTCGACCGTCGTTATATGGACTATCACGCTGACCGTTTCGCCGACCATTCCTTGATGTTTTATCGTGACCATGAACTGTATGCCGTACTCCCAGCCAACCAAGAGGGGCACACGTTTCTGACACACCAGGGACTTACCTATGGCGGTATGGTCATGGGCGAGTCGGCCACCGTCTCCGGGATAAGCCAATGCTTTACCGACCTCAACAATTACCTTATAGACAATACCATTCAAACCGTTGTCTATAAGGCTGTTCCATGGATTTATCATAGGCAGCCATCTGAGGAGGACCTCTATGCTTTGGTCAATGTAGCGCATGCCCAACTATCCGTACGCCATGTTTCTTCCGCCATCTACCTCACCAATCCCATCCATTGGCGAAGAGACCATCGCTATGGCGCCCACAAATCCCAGGCCAATGGTGTTGCCGTTAGCCACAGTGATGATTTTGAGGGTTTTTGGAAGGTTCTTTCCGACAATCTTCAACTCAAATATGGAGCAAAACCCGTTCACACATTAGACGAAATGTGTCTTCTCCACACTCGTTTTCCCAACCATATCCGTTTGTATACAGCATCATTGGAAGGCACCGTGATTGGAGGAACGGTGGTGTATCTCTGCGGGCCGACCGCTCATGCCCAGTATATTTCCGCTTCACTTGAGGGAAAGAAGCGCCATGCCATAGATGCCATCTTCGACCTTGTCCTCAATCATGAACTTGCCGACTATCGCTTTTTTGACTTCGGCAAATCGAGTGACGGCAACGGTGAGCAACTAAACACCACCCTTATTTCCCAAAAGGAGGGATATGGAGCCCGAGCTGTTTGCTACGACTGGTATCAATGGAAATTGCAGTGACTTTTTGGTCAATTCACAATTAATATGTAAATTTGCAGATTGAATACATTCCATCTCATTTGCAAATGAACGAAAAAATCAGAATCAAGGATATTGCCGCACGTGCAGGCGTATCTGTTGGGACCGTAGACAGGGTGTTGCACAACCGTCCGAATGTATCTCCGCCAGCGAGGGAAAAAGTGGAGAAAGCCCTAAAGGAAATGAATTACCAACCCAACATGTATGCAAGCGCTCTGGCATACAACCGTTCCTACACCTTCTATCTCATCATGCCCAAGCATGCCTCCGAGGCTTATTGGGAAGAGATAGAAGAAGGCGCCAACAGGGCTTGTGAGGTGCGCAGGGATTTCAATGTAGACGTCAAGATGCTATACTATCACCGTTTTGACGACGACACCTTCATCAAGGCATGCAATGACTGCTTTGCTGAGAATCCCGACGGAGTCATTATCGTTCCTTCATCACTCGACAACACCCGTATGTTCACGGACAAACTACATGAGGCAAATATCCCCTTTGTGTTGCTCGATTCCTACATGCCCGACCTCAAGCCCTTGTCGTTCTACGGGCAAGACTCTTTCTGCAGCGGCTATTTTGCAGCGAAGATGCTGATGCTCATCGCATCGGGCAGCACTGAAATCATGGTGATGAAACAAATGAAAGGAGGACGGGTGGCCAGCAAGCAGCAGGACAACCGTGAAGTGGGATTCCGCCATTATATGCACGACCATTTTCCCAATGTTAAGATTGAGGAGGTGAACCTGCCATTAGAGGAGGAGAAAGCCACTTATGACGACATATTGGAAGAGTATTTCCAATCACATCCGAAAACACATCATTGCATCACCTTCTGCTCAAAAGCACATATCGTAGGCGAGTTCCTGCTCCGCACCAACCGCCGCGACGTACAGATTATGGGCTACGACATGGTGAAGAAAAATGCAAAATGCCTACGCGAGGGGAGCATCTCATTCCTTATCGCCCAACATGCATATATGCAAGGTTACTACTGCGTAGAGGCATTGTTCAGCGCCATCGTTCTTAAAGAGAAGGTGAGGCCTGTCAACTACATGCCCATTGAAATCCTCAACAAAGAAAACGTGGATTTCTACCAACGGACTATGATATAAAAAACTATATACTACTATTATGAATCAAACATCTTTTATCAAAATCAACCCTGCCGACTCGGTGGTGGTCTGCCTTAGGCCATTCAAAAAGGGAGAGGCAATCATGGTGGACGACAAGGAAATCACCATCGTCGAAGACATACCGATGGGACACAAAATCCTCATCAAGGACACACCGGAAGGTGCCGACATCATCAAGTATGGATACCCCATCGGTCATGCCTTAAAAGAACTGAAAGCCGGTGAGTGGGTCAACGAACACAACCTGAAGACCAATCTCTCTGGCACGCTCACCTATCAGTATTATCCTGTGGACGAGAAACTCAACATTCCACGCGAGAACCGTACTTTCAATGGCTATAAGAGAGCCAATGGCGAGGTGGGCATACGCAATGAGATATGGATAGTACCCACTGTGGGATGCGTCAACGGAATAGCAGAGCGATTGGCAGCCCAATTGCAAAAGGAAACTGGTTGCAAAGGCATTGATGCCGTGCATGCATGGCACCACAATTATGGCTGTTCCCAACTTAGCGGCGACCATGAGAATACTCGGAAAGTGCTGCGCGACATCGTGCTTCACCCCAATGCCGGAGGAGTGCTGGTGCTGGGTTTGGGATGTGAAAACAACCAGCCCGATGATTTCATGGAGATGCTGGGCGACTACGACAAGAACCGCATTCGCCTCCTCGTCACCCAAAAAGTGGATGGTGATGAGGTGGAAGCCGGCATGGCTATCCTACGTGAACTTTATGCCATTGCCTCGAACGACAAGCGTGAGGAGTGCGACCTCAGCCATCTGCGTATCGGACTGAAGTGCGGAGGCAGCGACGGACTGAGCGGCATCACCGCCAACCCACTCGTCGGAGTGTTCTCTGATTACCTTGTGGCACAGGGCGGAACATCCATTCTGACCGAGGTCCCGGAAATGTTTGGCGCAGAAACCATCCTGATGAACCGCTGCGAGACCCCTGAGTTGTTTGAGCAAACTGTCCAACTTGTCAATAACTTCAAGGAATATTTCCTCAGCCATGGTGAGCCAGTAGGAGAAAACCCCTCGCCAGGAAACAAAGCGGGAGGCATCTCCACATTGGAAGACAAGGCTCTCGGCTGCACCCAAAAATGCGGACGTGCTCCAGTCAGCGGTGTGCTGTCATATGGTGACCGGCTGCAGACCAACGGACTCAATCTGCTCTCTGCTCCAGGCAACGACTTGGTGGCATCAACAGCACTGGCATCAGCTGGATGCCAAATTGTCTTGTTCACCACTGGGCGCGGAACACCATTCGGGACTTTCATCCCCACCATGAAAATCTCAACCAACAGCAACCTCTATGCACGTAAGCCCAACTGGATTGACTTCAATGCTGGAAAACTGGTTGAGGGCGTGTCGATGGACGAACTTCTCAGGGAATTCACAAACAAGATTATTGCTGTGGCAAACGGTGAACGGACACGCAATGAAGAGAACGGATATCGCGAAATATCCATATTCAAGAATGGCGTCACCCTATAAACCGACGTTTTATCATTTTCATTTGGCAGACAAATCTTTCCGATGAGCAACAAGAGAGGCATTTTTGCACTCAGTCCGTTGATGGTCTTTGTGGTCATCTATCTTGTAGGGTCACTTTTAGCGGGTGATTTCTACAAGATACCACTGACCGTCGCCTTTATGGCTGCCAGTGTGTATGCGGTGGCCATCTCTGGCGGAATGCCTCTCAAAAAACGCATTGAACATTACAGCAAGGGGTCGGGCGGTCCCAACCTTATGCTCATGCTGTGGATATTTGTAATGGCTGGTGCCTTTGCTCATTCCGCCAAGCAGATGGGCAGCATCGATGCGACAGTCAACCTCACCCTGTCGCTCCTCCCCAGCAACATGATTTTGCCAGGACTGTTCGTGGCTGCATGCTTCATATCACTCTCCATCGGTACAAGTGTCGGGACAATCGTGGCACTCACCCCCATCGCCACCGGATTGGCGGCAAGTACCGGAGCAAGCATACCATTGCTGACAGCAGTGGTCGTTGGCGGTGCCTTTTTCGGGGACAACCTATCGTTCATCTCCGACACAACCATTGTAGCGACCACGACACAGCACTGCAGGCTCAGCGACAAGTTCAGGGTCAACCTTTACATCACGCTGCCAGCCGCCTTCATCATCCTCATCGTATATCTCGTGATGGGAACTTCAATACAGTCACCAAAGGATGTGCCTGCTGTGGAGTTTGTCAAGGTAATTCCATACATGGTGGTGCTGGTTGCTGCGGCTTTCGGCATGAACGTGATGGCTGTTCTCACCCTCGGCATCCTCCTGACAGGAGGCATAGGCATCATAGGCGGTAATTATGACATTTGGGGATGGCTGTCATCGATGGGAGAAGGCATCAAGGGAATGGGTGAACTGATCATCATCACCATGATGGCAGGCGGGCTCCTGGAGATGATCAGGGTAAACGGTGGCATCGACTTTATGATAGAGAAAATAACCTCAAGGGTGGCAAGCAAACGAGGCGCAGAACTCTCCATCGCCGCATTGGTCAGTATGGTCAACGCATGCACAGCAAACAACACGGTTGCCATACTGACCGTTGGCGACATCTCCAAGAAGATAGGAGACCGTTTCGGACTTGACAGTAGGAAATGCGCCAGTATACTCGACACGTTCTCTTGCTGCATTCAGGGCTTGCTGCCATACGGAGCGCAAGTGCTGATGGCTGCAGGATTGGCGAATGTCAATCCCATTAGAATAATCCCCTTCCTTTATTACCCCATGACTCTGGGCGTGATAGCCACCTTGGCCATTCTCCTCAGGTATCCTAAAAGATATTCATGACCCCTATGCAGACAACAAGCATAACCATCAGAAATTTCATCAACATCCTCAGAAGCGGAGCCTTTGACGATGTCAAGCCCATAGGCATGCTGTCCAACTACAAATGGCGCAAACTGGTGGATTTGGCTAAAATGCACGGTCTTATCCAAGTGTTTGCCAATGGATTGGAGCGTTATCATTACGACAACAACCTCAATATCTCAGAGTCACTGATTGATGAAATAAGGGTTGAACTTCGAGCTGCTCCCGTAACAGGATTTGCCGACCTCTACGACTTCAACCGCATGGTTTTGCAGAGTAAGCCACTCAACCAACAGCTCCAGGAAATCATCCGCAAGGAGTATGCCGACTCTGAAAGGTCTTACGAGACCCTACAGGCAATGGCCATCATCGTATTCAATGCGGAACACATCCTCACAGGCAGAAGCTATCTTAAAGGCATTATCGACCTTGGCAGATATCTCCGCCTTGAAGGAAACAAGGTTGACTTCGTCAAACTGGAAGAATGGTTGAAGAAGACTGAGATGACCGGTATGGGCAACCTTCAGGGCAGTCTCCTCATCACCGGATTCGGTTTTACGATAGAGGAGCTGCCCTTTGTGGTCAAATTGGTAAAAAAGCCGATGCAACAGTTACTCTCCGCCATCAGCCACGATGACCTCAGTCAGTTGCGGCCATGGGCTCTCCATGAGAGCAAAGGTGGTTTTGTGGTGGGAAGCCCGCTGAAAATATTCCGTTCTGTCAGACACTCACTGCGTTTTCAGCATTTTGCCCCCCGTGAGACCTATGCCACCATTTTCCATGGTTTGGCAAGAGGTATTTCAGAGATAGAAGAATGACCACACTAATCACCTAAAACAAGTAACTTAATGAAAACACAAAGAAATATGCTGGCATTGAGGATGACCTTTGTCTGCCTATCCCTCAGACCCCAAACCGTATCGTTAGTTTACTGACAACGTGCCTTTCCCCATGCCGGAAGTAAAGGCACCCGTATACCCCTATCACACGATAAACCTCTGTTTATAGTGCCAAAGGTGACGGTTCTTCTCTGTGCACAGACGCTTTAGCAAAAGCCATAAACGAACTGAGTGCCAAAGGTGGTGGAAAACTCATTGTTCCACAAGGCGTGTGGTTTACAGGGACCTGTCTGGGTCATTTTGAGGACCTGTCTGGGTCATTTTCTCTCTGTCTGGGTCATTTTGAGGGTCCGTCTCGGACATTTTTGCCTTGTCTCGGACCTTTTCTGCTACATCCATGTACGTGATTGAGAAAATGAATTGTGATCCATTATTGATTTCAATCCGGTAATCAGGATAATACAAAGGAGCATATCTGAGAATGTTACGGATGCCAGAACCAAGGTCTTCCACCCATGACATTTCGTGGAACACACGCACAAGAAGCGGGTTCTTCGTATAGTTGTTC
>JAGCXX010000109.1 GCA_017961115.1 Prevotella sp.
CCATCGCTCCGAAATACCGTGAAAAAGCGGTTTTGATGACTGATGTGGCAGCAGAACCGTCAAAAACGGATGAATACACCAAAAAACGGGGGGATGACAACACCCTGAGATGCCTGATGGTGGGCCGGCTTGACGCGTGGCGGGGCTTTGACCTGGCAGTGGAGGCATTGGCGATGGCGACAAAAATGTATCCAAACATCCAGCTCGACATCCTCGGGGATGGGTCGGACCGTCAGCGAATCTCACAATGGATGAAAAGGTTGGGCTTGGAGAGCCATGTCACCTTGCACGGGAAGGTGCCTATGGAGGTATACTACCAGATGATGGCGGACTGTGATGTGGTGCTGAATCCCTCGCTGAAGGAGGGGGCGGTGACTACGGCCTTTGACTCCATGGCGTTCGGACGACCGCTGGTGTGCATCGATACGGGGGGGTATACTCGATATTTCAACAATGAATATGCTGCGCTGATACCAAGGGGTAGCCGTGAACAGGTAATCAAGGACTTGGCGGATGCCATCGTAAGGTTGACAGACCGTGATTTGAGAACCACAATGGGGCGCAAGGCTCAAAAAGCAGCACAACTAATTACGTGGGAGAAGAAGGGGGAGGAAATTGAGAGGATTCTTAATGGTATATCTTAACTATTCTTTTTTTACACGAATTCGCAAGAATTGGCCACGAATTTATCTAAAATTAATTTTTTCTAATTCGTGAGAGATTCATGGACATTTATGTTAAAGAACAAGATGGAGAGGATGTTGAGGGATCACGAGAAGATTATGCTGCATTTCATGAATGCTGAGGGGAAGGAATGGATGGTGCCGCTTGAGGGAACGAGGACCGGACTACTGCTCTACCAACCCAGTGGGTGGAGAGGTATGCTGCTGAAAAGAATGCTGCCACTTATTGGAAGATGGAATTGGGGCCGGAAGTTGCTGCACTCCGACATAAAAAGGCATCATATCAATCAGGAGATAGAGGAGGCTATCACCAAGGCTTTCGGCATCGAGGATTTCAACTATTCCATCTTCTTCGGCACTCCATGTGCTGACCAAAAAGTGACCATTCAGGTGTTCCAGGGCAAGCGTGTGCTGGGCTACTGCAAGGTGTGCGACAGCGAGAAAGTAGCAAGGAATTTCCAACAAGAAATGGAACTGCTGCATGAACTGAATGAGAAGGGCGTACATAGCATTCCAAAAGGACTGGCATACGGAAAGACAACAGAAGGACATTATTATTTCGCTCAGTCCACAACCAAAAACCGGCAATCGACCTACCCGCATGAGTGGGGAGAATTGCAGGAGGAGTTTGTGCGTGACTTAAACGAGCGCACGCGGATGTCCATGCCATACGAGCAGACTGATTTTTATCGTGCCATCCAAATGCTGCGTGGAAGGATGGACTGGCTCAGCAATGAGCAGCAACAAACCATAGGCTTTGCTATCGAGGAAATCAACAACCATTTCGGCGGTAAATCTGTGGAATGGAGTGTATATCATGGTGATTTCACGCCATGGAACACATTTGTCAACAACGGGCAACTGTTCGTATTTGACTGGGAATATGCACTACGAAATTGTCCACCATCATTAGACACCTACCATTGGTTTACACAAACTCGCATTTTTGAGAAGCACTATCGAACAGAACAAATTTTTGAAGATTATCAGAAAAAATATGACTTTTCTAATAATTTTCTCTATCTTTGCTATCTCATACTTACAATCGCCACGTATGTAGGACGCGAGGAGAAACCTGATGACGTGAAAAAAATCACGCTGTTGGACACTTGGACGGGATTAATCAATCGAATAATGAAAAGATGAAGCGTGTCGTCTGCTTTCACTTGCTGAATGACTACAGCGGCAGTCCCATCGTGCTGAGAATGGCTTTGAGAGGACTGCTGAAAAAGGGATGCCGTGTGGATTTGGTGACGACACGGGGAGGGGTGTTGGATGACCTGCAGACTTACGAAAACTTGACCACGCACACCTACCGATACCATTTCTCGACCAACCCTGCAGTGACAATGGCGCGCTATATCTGGGTGCAACTCTATACGTTCGTGCTCGCCTTCAGATGGCTGACAGCAAAAAAAACAGTGTTTTACATCAATACGCTGCTGCCTGTCGGACCTGCACTGGCGGGACGGATGATGGGAAAGCGGGTGGTGTATCACTATCATGAGAATGCAAAGGCAAAAGGGGCGTTCTACAGGGTTCTGGCATGGCTGATGCAGCGACTTGCCCACCAGATTATCTGCGTGTCGGCATACCAGGCTTCAAAACTGAAGCCAAGCAAAAAAATCACCGTCATCCCCAACGCGCTCCCCCAGGAGTTTGCCGAAAGGGTAAAGCCGGACTGCGAAATGGCTTTCAAGCAACAAAACATCCTCATGCTCTCGTCGCTGAAGAGTTATAAGGGAACTGATGAGTTCATCATGTTGGCTGCTGAGATGCCAGAATACCATTTCACCTTGGTTATCAATGATGAGGAAAAAAACATTAAAGAATATATTGGACAGAAGGGACTGAGCATATCCGAAAACCTGTGCATCCACCCTCGGCAGGATGATGTGGTTGCATTTTATCAACAAGCATCTATTGTGCTAAACCTTTCCCAGAGGAATCTATTTATAGAAACCTTCGGAATGACCGCCCTTGAGGCAATGACAGCCGGGCTGCCTGTAATAGGTCCCACGGAAGGGGGTATCGCAGAAATCGTCAAGGATGGATTCAACGGATACCAGATAGACTGTCAGGAGAAGGAAAAAATAGCTCAACGCATCAGGGAGATGCTGAGCAATAAGAGTCTTTATTCACTTTTGGCTAAAGGTGCGTTGGAAACCGCCAAGAACTATAGTGAGAACAGGCTGACTGAAGCCGTCGAGAAGATTTTGGAAAACGACTGAAAGGATGAAAAAGGTCGCTATCATAGGTACGCAAGGAGTGCCCGCCCAATACGGCGGGTTTGAGTC
>JAGCXX010000110.1 GCA_017961115.1 Prevotella sp.
AGATCTTTGATTTATTTTGGAAATGCCCAGGTGGCGGAATTGGTAGACGCGCACGTTTCAGGTGCGTGTGCCGCGAGGTGTGCAGGTTCGAGTCCTGTTCTGGGCACTTCTCTGGAGAGATGGCGGAATTGGTAGACGCGCTACTGTGAGGGGGTAGTGACAGGTATGTCGTGTGAGTTCGAGTCTCATTCTCTTCACCAAAGTTCATTGAAAATTCTGGAAAATTTATCTGAGTGGAATAACTGAAAATGTTTCCCTGAGAGCTCTGCGGCAGTTTTGGTGCGAGCCGAGAGCAGAGGGAAAACTTGTTTTCACTATGCCGAGGCGAAGCCAGAAATCGGATGAACCCCAATTATATTGTTAATTATCCCAAATAAAAGTGAGCCTATAGAAAAGAATTCCGTAACTTTGCTACTCATGCCTAATAACTTATTAAATAATTAAATAAATTGTCATGGATTTCGACCAACAACTTTTCCTCAAGCACTTTCATAAGAATAAGAACCTGAGTGTCAGTTCATCACCCTCCCTGAAGCGTAACGAACAACTCTATTTCATGCTCTGCTTCGATGAGCAAGGACTTGCATACGTCAAAGTGGTGGACAAGAAAGGCGAGGAGGTGCAGACCGACTATCGGTTGTATACCGACGCACTGTTTAATGTGCTGCGCTCCATCGACAAGGCGCGAGAGGAGATGCGCGAGAAGATAGTATGGGGTGAGGGCAACGAGCGTGTCTACCTGCACGAGTGGCGCTGGGTGCTCTACGAACTGGTGCGGTGCAGCAACCTCGTCGACGAGAAGATGCACCCCCTGAAAGTGGCCGACACCACACTCCAGCTGCGGTTGCATATCACACAGGACAAGGGTGAGTATACCACCGCTGTCGATGTGTATGGCGATGGCATCATTGCCGAGAAATTCCAACTCCTCGCAGATAATTTCGTGCTCGCAGGCGACACCATCTACCCCTTGAGACCCATCGGTGACAATTTCGCCTCGCTGCGCTATTTCCTCATCAGTTTTCCGGAAAACTGGATGGAGGCCTACCTCTCTGTGTTCTTCTCCTACATGGAGAATGTCGTGCCGGTGTTTGGTGACTACAAATTGGTGTACAGCGACCAGCTGGTGGCTACCATCCCCACCATCATTTTTGAGAAGGTGGACGAGGATATGGCACTCTATATGAGACTGGTGCAGGGACTCGACGGCTTTGAGCACGATTTCATGCAGCGCTTCGACCTCGTCTATGTGGCGAGGCTCACCATGGAGCGGCAGATACTCTTGCAAAGAATTGCTCATCGCGACAATGCTCAGGACATCAAGCAGTTGCTTAGCAAAATCCTCAAGTATGCCAAACCAGTTGACAAACGTGATGTCTATCTTGAGGAAGACCTCTTTATCATTCCTGAGACAGTGGCAGGTGCCTTCCTTCTCGGAGCACTACCTGAGATTGTGCGCTACTACCGCATCGTGGGGTCGGAGAGTCTGAAACGCTTTAAGGTGAAGTCGGCCCAGCCCAAATTGAATCTCAGAATAGGGTCGGGCATCGACTTTCTCGAGGGTTCCGCCACCGTCAATATCGAGAACGAGGAGTTCTCACTGCGCAACTTCCTCGCGCAATACCGCAAGGACAAATACATCACCTTGGCAGATGGCAACCGTGCCATCGTCGACGAGGGGTTCATGCGCCGCCTTGAGAGACTCTACCGCCATTCGGCGCAGAAGGACGGCACACTGCGTGTTAGTTTCTTCGACCTGCCCGAGGTGGAGGAACTCATGCAGCAGCGCATGGAGGGTGAGGCTTTCGAGCACCACCGAGAGGTCTACGATGGGTTCAACAGCCTCAAGGACCAGACAATGCGTTTCCCGCAGGTGAGGGCACAGTTGCGCAACTATCAGCAGGAGGGTGTCAAGTGGATCAACTACCTCTATGAGAACAAATTGGGCGGTTGCCTGGCAGATGACATGGGACTGGGCAAGACGCTGCAGACCATCGCCATGCTTGCCCGCATCTATCCAAAGGTGAGGAAACCCTCGCTGGTTGTCATGCCGCGCACCCTACTGTTCAATTGGCAGGATGAGTTGAAGAAATTCGCTCCCCAACTTTCCTATGCCGTCTATTATGGCGCCCAACGCGACCTCAAGGAGGCGATGAAGAGTCAACTTGTGCTCACCACCTACGCCTTGGTGCGCAACGACATCGAGAAGTTCTGCAAGAAGAAGTTCCACTACATCATCCTCGACGAGAGCCAGAACATCAAGAATGTGGGGGCGCAGACCACCAAGGCGGTGAATCTTCTTCAGGGAGAGCACCGCCTCGCCCTCAGCGGTACGCCGATTGAGAACAACCTCACCGAACTCTACTCGCTCTTCCGATTCCTCAATCCCGCGATGTTCGGGTCGCTCGATGAGTTCAACCACGAGTACACCTATCCCATCCAGCAGTTGGGCGACAAGGACACGATGAGTGCGCTTAGGCGGAAAATCTTCCCCTTCATCATGCGAAGGGTGAAGCGCGACGTGCTTACCGAACTCCCCGACCGTACGGAACAGACGCTCTACTGTGAGATGTCGGAGCAGCAGATGCGCTTCTACGAAGAGCGCCGCCGCTACTATCATGAGATGGTGAAAAAGGAAATCTCTGTCAACGGTGTTGCCAAAAGTCAGATTGTGATGTTACAAGCACTCAGTGAGTTGCGTCGCATCGCATCGGTGCCCGAGAGTCTCAGCGACGGACAGGTGCGCTCGCCCAAAGTCGAACAACTCATGGAGGGAATCAGCGAGGCGGTGGAGAACGGCCACAAGGTGGTGGTCTTCTTCAACTTCATCGCGGGCATCGAACTGGTGAGCGAGCGGCTGGAGCAGTTGGGCATCGACTTCGCCACGATGACGGGTTCCACGCACGACCGCCGCAGTGTGGTGTCGCGCTTTGTCAACGACGCGCAGTGTCAGGTAATGCTGATGACGGTGAAGACAGGTGGCGTGGGCATCAACCTCACCGTGGCCGATACCGTCTTTATCTTCGAGCCATGGTGGAACAGAGCTGTAGAGGAGCAGGCCATCAACCGTCTCCACCGTATCGGACAGAAAAAGAATGTCGTGAGCTACTCTATGATTATGCGCGACACCATCGAGGAGAAGATTCGCCTCCTGCAGGAAAAGAAAGCTGAACTTTTTGAGGGTCTGATAGGCAGCGACACTACCTCGTCGAAACAACTCTCAGAAGAGGACATTGAGTTTATTCTTGGATGATTGAAGTTGAAATTTGAAGTTGAAATTTGAAACTTTTATTAGCCATAGTTCCAACTGTTGCAGCAAAGAAGACAAACGCCAATTATGAATTATGAACTCTGAACTAAAACTCTATCTCCCTGAACCTAAGCGATTCCGCGAACTGTCGGATTATGTCGGGAGAAAATACAGCAAGGCAGACCTCCAAGAGTGGGCATCACCCATAGTGAAGTCGATGAGGGATATGCATGTGGTGGTGTATGACCATGAGGGATACATGACCAGTTGCTATTTCATGCGGGATTTGTTGGGCACGACCTCCCCCAAGAAACCGCCCCTGCAGAACTTCACCGCGATGATGGTGGGTGACAAGCGCAACTTCTCCATTGTCGTCGAGCATATGAAGGCAGAAGAGAAGAAGGCTTATACGATGCTGCTCCGCACACAGTATTGCAAGTTGGATGATATTCAGATGGTGCTGGGCATGCCGGAGAGGAACGAGGACTATCGTTATGTCTACGGGATACAAACAGTAAAAATCAATCTTTTATTTGTGGATTATGTCCTTGCGGGTTACGACGCAAGGATGAACTCGCTATTCTATGTCTCTCTGCAGGACGAGTTTCGTGAGATAATGTATGATACTCTCCTGCCAGGAGAGCGTGACCTGATTATGGCCGAGGAACTGCCAGAGGAGTTGCAAGAGGGATGCTTTGAGCGCTCCACCCTCATGCTCATGCCTATCGTGGAGGCGCTGATGGAACAGGACGTGCTGAAGAAAGGCGCAAACAGGTTCACGGTGCCTTCGGTGAGGAAGGGATGCCGCCAACTGGGTGCCGAGGAATTTTTCACCGGTCTGGGAGTGCCCAAGTCAATGACCGACATGCGAGGCTCCATCATGCTGCAGACGATGGGAAATGTATACCATCTCATCGTCAAGGGGAAGAAACCTGCTTCTCCGGAGGATATGCTCAAGGCGATGTATTATCAACTCTCCTATCATGTGAGCGACCTATATCCCATCCTCTTCGACCACTTGTCGGGATTGGGACCGTCATATTATAGTGACCTCATGGGCAACAACATTCTGAAGACCCTCCACAAAGCCTTCCCGGAGATGAGGGTGGGGGAGTGGATAGAGTTCAACTCCATCATCCGCCGCTATTTCCTGAGTACGGCACAGTGTGCCAATCTCGAACTGCTCCGTCCATACATTTTCAGGCGTCCAAACGTGTCTAATAAATTCCATGAAGAGGTGCGGCCTGTGAACCTTGACCAGACACCTAAGGAATTGGGTATCCCTTTCATCAAAGGTCTCTTTTTCTGCATGGCGGCATGGGGGTGGTTCGACATCGCTTGCCGTGAGTATGACGATGACGACATCAGTCCATACGACTCGCTGGAGATGGTGAGGCTGACGCCCCTCGGAGCATACGTGTTGGGTGTGACCGAAAAATATGAGGTGCAACTTGCATCAGACGACAAGGTATATTTCGAACTCGACCCGCAACGGCTCATCATCCGCTCTTTGTCCGACAACAATCCCTACGAGGGACTCCTCACCGACACCTGCATCCCCATCGGCAACAGACGGTACAAGATGAATGCAGAGACGTTCCTCGCCCGATGTGCCGACAAGAGCGACGTGGAGGGGAAGATAGACTTCTTCAAGCGCTATATCAGCGGTGACCTCACGCCAGTGTGGACCGATTTCTTCGGCAGCCTGCTCAAGCGCTGCAATCCGCTCACCAGTGTTGCACAGAATGAGTACGTAGTTTATCGCATCTCACCCGACAACAAACCGCTCATCCACCTCCTTGCCAACGACCCTGTGCTGCGCACCCTCGTCATCAAGGCAGAGAACTACATCATCCTCGTCGAGACCGAAAAAAAGACCAAATTCGACCGCCGTCTTAAAAGTCTCGGCTATCTACTGTGAGGTTTGCCGAGTGGTCGGGCTATCTTTTCAACCTGATTCTATAGGTCGTTTCCTTGAAAGATTTTGGAGTGTAAAAATACGAGCAAAGAGCGAGGGGCGCGTTCATCGTGAACACGCTATGTCGCTGACCCTTTCTGGGACTGGGCTTCTGCCAACTACCGGTAGGTCATCGTGACCTTACCGTAGTATGTGATGGTTGGCATATCGTAGTTATCAGGTTTGAAAAGTATGAGATGACTTCAATCTCTTACTTCCATTTGTAGTTGCTTCTCCAAAGATTCGGAAGGAAACGGAAGTAGAGCAGATGACGCCAGGTGACAAGGTCGTGTGCGCCTCCACCCCCCACATAGAATTCATGTTTCACACCCAGTTTGTCCAACTGTTCGTGCAGACGCTCGTGACGTGCCATGAAACCAGTCTCATAGGTGCCTCCGCCAATGAAGAGGTAGTCGATGCGGTCGTTCACGTTTGGCTCATTGACAACTGGTGTTTCCGACAATTCGATGGCGGCTGAGAGAATGCCCATGGAGCCGAAAACATCCAAATTGCGCAAACCCACATACTGCGTCATCCGTCCACCCATCGAGAGGCCGCTGAGAGCCCTTGCGTGCTTGTCCTTGATGACATTGTAATGCGATTCCACGAAAGGGATGACACATTCCAACAGTTCGCGTTCCACAAGAGGAAAAGCCAGTTCGGTGTGTTGGGGATGGCTTCGGGTAACCATCTGGTCGTTGGGAAAGCATACGATCATTTCACGTGCCTTGCCCTCCGCTATGATGTTGTCGAGAATGAAATTCGCCCGACCATGCATCACCCACGTCTCGGTCAGGTCTCCCGAACCGCCCATCAGGTATAGCACAGGGTACTTCTTCTTCGGGTTGTAGTTGGCTGGTGTATAGACCATCATGTCGCGCAAGCCGTTCGTCACTTTCGAAAAATAGTAGTGTGTGGTGATGCTTCCATGAGGTACGTCTGGCTTCGGGTCATACCATGCAGGCTCGTCTCCATGCACAAACAGCATGCTGAACGAAGGCATGGCGGCATGCCCCGTGAATTCATTGTTGGCATCGATGTTCTGCACTCCGTCGATGATGATGTAGTAGAGATAGATTTCAGGTCGAAGCGGTCCCAATTCCAAAGTCCACACTCCGTCGTCACCTTTGGTGAAATCTGCCCTCTTGCGTGCCTCTTGCCCCACGAACATGGAGCCTGTCAGCTGTACGCTCGTTGCGTTGGGCGCTTTCACGCGAAAAATGACAGTGTGGTCGTCGCGCACCTCTGGTGAGAGCACCTGGGTGCTGAATGGAAGAATGTTGTCGGTGTTGCGCTGAGGGTCATACTGTATGTTGACTCGCGACTGTTGCGCAAGTGTTGGCAATGTTGTCAATAAGAACAAAGCCAGGAAAAGATGTCCTTTCATATTAATGGTGATTTTGTGGTGAGTTCAGAATCATCAGTTGGATATACTCTTGAAGAGTCTGCCGACATAATCCATTTTGCGTCTTCTGGTAGCACATTTTCTGCAAATTTAGACAAAAATTTGGATATATAAGTCGGTCGAGATAAAAAAGTAAACAAATTGCCCCGAATGCCCAAAGTCTTAACCTTTCCATCTTTGGTGAATTCGACGACAATGTCACCTTCCTCTACTATCTGAAGAGGAATCCAGCCATTTCTATAGCCTGTCATCTCCCAGAGGCTTAACGAAAACGTTCTTTTATTTGCTTAATCGCTCCAATGCCGTAGCATCAAGTCGGTAGATTGTCCATTCCTTCATGGGAACGGCTCCGAGTGAGAGATAGAAGTCGATGCTGGGTTGGTTCCAGTTGAGACACGACCATTCCATGCGCCCGCAATGGTGCTCACGTGCTATTCTGACCAGATGCAGCAGGAGAGCCTTGCCATAGCCCTTGCCTCGCTCTTCTGGCCATACGAACAGGTCTTCCAGATACAGCCCGGAGTGTCCGATGAACGTTGAGAAATTGTAGAAGTAGAGTGCGAAGCCCACTTCCCGGCCGTCCACTACGGCAAACACGGCCTCCGCCTTGTGTTCGTCGAACATTTCACGTTCCAGCACTTCTCGCGAAGCAATCACCTCGTTCTCCATCTTCTCATACCGGGCTATCCCCCGTATGAAATCCAGCAGCAGCGGTACATCCTGCCGTTCTGCCTTGCGAATCAATATATTGTCTTTAGTCATGCTATTCCTATCAGCTCTCTGTCTATATCATTTCACTCCATTCTTCTTTTGTCAGACAACTGACAAATCCCTTGCGTGTCTCATGCATCAGAGGAACATCAACGTTGTCGTTTTCCCATTGATAGGTGAAACCGCATTTTTCCTGAACCCGCTTGGAACGGATGTTCCCGTCGTAATAACCACACCATATTTTATTCATGTCGCAGTCCTCAAAGGCGTGTCGTATCATCTCGGTCGCCGCTTCGGTCATCAGTCCTTTACCCCAATACGGCACGCCAAGCCAATAGCCCAATTCACATTCGTCTGTCCGGTCTGTCAGGTCGGTGGCATTTCCTGTCTTCAGGCCAATGCAACCGATGGGGATTCCCGTCTCACGCAAGATGATGGCGTAGGTCTCAGGAACTGAGAACACGGTTCGGATGACTTCAAGACTCTCATCCACGCTTTGGTGGGGAGGCCAACCGGCAATGGGGCCGACGGCAGGGTCTTTGGCATAAAGGAAAAGGCTTTCGGCATCTTCCTCGCGCCATGGTCTCAGTAGAAGCCGTTCTGTTTTTAATTCCATCATTTGAGTTTCATTTTTATTGCCACTCAGGCACAATCATTCAGATAAATTAGATTTTATCTGATTTCTGGCTTCGCCTCGGCATAACTCGAACAAGTTCGGTTCTGCACTCGGCTCGCACATAAATTGGA
>JAGCXX010000002.1 GCA_017961115.1 Prevotella sp.
ATAGTCCTTGCACTGGCACCTGGCTCACATTGGATATTGATTCCCTTGTTGTCGAGTTTCACGTTTTTCAGTCCATCGACATCATATTGTCCAAAATGGCTAACAATCTTATAACGGCCTGTGACAGGAACAGGAAGCCTTCCCTTGTTGCTCTCGAAACTGCCGCTGATCTGACGGTCGACAGCCGACATGGTCTCGACCTTTGAGGCTTCTTTGGCGTCTTCCTCAGCCTCCTTCTCACGTCGGGCGGCATCCGCCACGGCCTTGCGCTCCGCAGCCAGACGAGCTGACTCCGCCTCACGTGCAGCCTGCTCCGCCTTCTCTTTTTCTGCAGCACTCCTTCGTGCAGCCTCTTCGGCGGCGCGAGCCTCCTCGGCAGCAGCACGGGCCTTCGCCTCAGCCTCCCGACGGGCCTTCGCCTCATTTTCCTGACGGGCCTTCGCCTCGGCGGCAGCCGCTTTGGCACGTGCCTCAGCAGCCGCTTTTTCCGCTGCCACTCTTCGCTCATGCTCACGGGCAGCCTTCTCGGCAGCAGCCTTCAGGCGTGCCTCCTCCGCTTTAGCAGCAGCGATGCGCTTTTCTTCCTCACGTTTGGCTTTCTCTGCGGCAGCTTTCTTACGGGCCAATTCCTCAGCCCTTTTCTTCGCAGCAGCAGCCTCAGCTTTGCGTTTTGCCTCAGCTTCCGCACGCACGCGTGCCTTCTCCACCTCCACAGCCACTAAGCGGTCGATTTCGGCATTGATTTGCGCATTCTTTCGTTCTTGCTCAGAGATAATCACCTGTATGGTCTTCTGCTCATTCTGCAGTTCGTTAACCACCTTCTGTTGTTCCGTATGCTTGTCCTGCAGGTCAGCCCTGGCTGCCTTCCCTTTGCTGAGCAGTTGGTTTTTTTGCTGTCGAGCAGCCTGCAACTGCTTGTTCTTTGTTTCTATCTCCGACTGCTTGACCTTGATTTGCTCACCCTGTGACCTTTGGTAGTCTGCATATTCCTGCATGAAACGGAGTCGGCGATAAGCCTGGGTCAGACTGTTGGCGCTGAAAATGAACATCAGTTTCTCCTGAATGCTGTTGTGGCTCTGCATATACCTCACCGACTTGACGTATTTTTCCTGCCGTTCACGCAATTGTCCCTTCAGTGTTGCCATTTGGGAATTGAGGATGCCGATGTTTCCGTCAAGTGTGCGTATATCGTTCTCAAATCCCTCGATATCCTTTTGCTTGGCTTCTATCTCACTGTTGAGCACCATCAGTGTGTTGAGTCTGTTCGCCACATTCTCCTTGTTTTCCCTGAGGCGGTTCTGCTGGTTGCGTATGTCCTGTTCTATCTGCTGCCTCTGGTTCTGCAGTCCCCTGATTTCCTTTGTGGTGTAGTTAGGCTTGCTTCCTTTTGCAGCTTTGGTGGATTTTGTATTTTTGGAAGCCCTCTGCTGGGTGGTGCTTTTTGTTGCAGATCGTCTTGTAACGGTTCGTGTGGTGGTATGCCGTTTGGTCTGCTGTCCTTTTCGGCGAGTTTGCGCTGACATGGGCATCAGCATCATGGCAGTTAATATCAAGAGAATGAACTTTTTCATTATATTTTCAGTATTTGGTTGATGACATCTTTGAGTTCCACAGGTTTATATTTCGCGGGCACCTTGGTTGTAGTGTCCCATCCGCTGTCAGTTTTCAGATTCTTCATGGTGATGACCACATTGATGTTTTTGCTGTTTCCAGCCGAAGTTCCGGCTGTGATGCCTACGGCATGTCGTGTGGGAAAAGACTTGCCAGCAAAACTCTTGAAGTTGCCATAAGTCCAATCAAGTTTGGAAGTGCCGTGTTTGGTGCTGCTATACGTCGCCAAAGCACTTAGGAGGTGTTCGACACTGCTGTCAGCGGTCCATTCGTATTTCATCTTGCCAGCCAAGACAGAGATTTTGCTGCCATTGATTTCGAATTCATCTGCCGCCTTCACCACATCTCTTCCTCCCGGCACGAAAAGTTGGTTCCAGAACAATGCCTGCAGTGCATTGAAGTCGATACCGTTGTCGCGAAGGAAACTCACCTGGTCATAACTGCTTTTGAGATATTGCTTATGGATGCGGTCCATGATGAGCACGGAGTCGCGTGTAAACTCCATTCTGCCCACCTCCACCAATCCCATTGGTGATAGTTGTATTCTGATGACCTGGTCGCGTCTCATACTGATTTTCCCATCCACTGTGATGTCTTTCTTTCCAGTCTTGATGTTGAAATCAATGGAAGATACGAGGTTGGCTGATGTAGGCAGACTGTTGGCCACATTTTTCAGGATGGCCACCTTGTCCACTCCTGTTGTCGAATTCTTTCCAGGTGTGGTCGTAGAAGATATGACGGTAGGTCCTTCTTTGCCTGGGTCTTTGACCACATTCTTCTTGCTTGCACAAGCCGACATGATCAGAGCGAGCACCAAGATAATTATTTTTGAATGATTGTAGTGCATCATAAATCCTATTTTGTTTTTGTTTCTTCCTCTATATATTTCTTCAGTTTGATTTTCCGTTGCAGCACAGCATTCTCCTCCTCATCCATTTCAAGAGCCTTCTGCCAATACTCCAAGGCTTTGGCGGTATCTCCTGACATCATATAGATATCGCCCGCATGTTCTATGATGACCGCACTTTGGGCAGAGTCAGCCGCCACCGCCTGGTCGATGTAGATGCGTGCCTCCTCAAAACGCTGTTGTTTGAAAAGAATCCACGCATAAGTGTCGAGGTAGGTGGCGTTGCCTGGTTCCGACTTCACTGTGCGGTAGCTCATCTGCTCCGCCTTGGGGAGTTCCCGCCCTTCCACACTGAGGAAATAGGCGTAGTTGTTGAGGCAGCCTATGTTGTCCGGTTTCCATTGCAGACAACTGTCGTAAGCGGCATAGGCTTCTTCATACTGTCCTTTTTCATGGAGCAGGTCACCTATCATGGCATAGAAATCGGATACGATGTCCTTGCTGCTCTCCTCATTAGCCTGTTCCACCCCTTTGCGCAGGATGTTGAGCTCGAGGTCGCTCTCGTCTTTCTGCGCATAGGCAAGTCCAAGAAAATAATAAAACCAAATATTGTCTGGATGGTACTCCACACCTGGTTTGGAAAGGGCGACAATCCTGTCATAGTCGCTTTTTTTCCATGCAGATTGCAACAGTTGAAGTCTTGCTCCCACATTGTCGGGCTCGATATCGATGACCTTCTCATAGACAGCGTTGACCGAGTCCTCTGGCATGTTCTTGAGCGACATGTATGCAGCGCAAAGTTCTGCCATGGAAGCATTCTCCTGCGGTTGTCTGAGTATTTTTCTAAAAATTCCCAATATCTCAGTGCTATCCCCTCCCTGTTCCTCATTGTCGCTGATGAGTTGTCTGAGCAAGAGCACTTTGCTTTCCTGCTCTGTATTGGGACTAAGGAGAAGTTGCTCCGCCTGTGCGCGAGCCAGCGAGTCCTGATGCTGTGCCTTGTAATAGTCCAGCAGCGACATCTGCGCCATGATATTGTCGGGTTCCTTTTTCAGCACACTGTTGTACTCCGACAGAGCCTCCTTTTCTTTTCCGTTCTGCAAGAGCCAGTTGCCAATCATCACGCGATACTTGTAGTCATTGGGGTGCTGCCGTGCCAAGTTGCGCAGTTCCTTGATTTCCTTTTTCTTATCACCCTGCATGGCATAGACCTGCATTTTGGACAATGTCAGGTCCTCGCTGCTTCCTTCCATCGTCTCTATCCTGTCGAGCGTGGCAATCACCTTGTCATAGTTGTCGGCATGCTGATAAAGTTGGAGTAGGATACCCAGCACGTCTGTCCTTGCAGGACTGGTGGCAGCAAGTTGCTCATACACCTCTGTTGCCTTGTTGTAGTCATGTGTCTTGATCAGAACTTGTCCGAGCCTCTCAAGATAGGTGACATTTTCCGGGCTGAGCTGTGCTGCCTTCTCCATGCATGCAAGCATGGTGGAGTCGTCGCGCATCTCGGAATAATATGAGGAAAGAGCGAAATAGGCCTCTGGTGCATTGGGGTTGATGTCAAGGCAATGCCTAAGCAAATCAAATGAGGCAGCATAGTTATCTTTATGCTGCTGCCTGACTGCCTCAAGATAGAAGTATCTGAATCTCTTGGCATCATTCTCGCTGAGCGTGGAGGTAATGACGGGCTGCACGGACTTTGCCCGCGGCTTTTTCTTTGCCACGACAAGAAGCGTTGCCGACACAGCCGCCAGCAACAACATCACCCTGAGGGTCCATCCGCTTTGGAATGCTCTTTTGCGCATGTTCATTTCACTCCCGTATGTCCGTATCCTCCTGTTCCCCTTTCTGTCTCGTCGAGTGTTTCTGTCTCTATCCATTCCCCTTGTTCATGGCGTGCCACGACCATCTGGGCGATACGCTCGCCGTCGGCCACTACAAAATCTTTGTCGGAAAGGTTGACCAGCAGCACCCCCACCTCACCACGATAGTCAGCATCGATGGTTCCTGGTGTGTTGAGCACAGTAATTCCATGCTTGAGTGCCAGTCCGCTCCTCGGCCTTACCTGAGCCTCGTATCCTGGCGGGAGTGCGATGAAAAGTCCTGTTGGAATCAGCCGACGCTCCATAGGCCGTAGCGTCACCGGCTCATCGACATTGGCGCGCAGATCCATCCCTGCACTGAGAGCCGTAGCATACTTTGGCAAGGCATGACGCCCTTTGTTGACAACTTTTATGGAAATCATATCTTATTTGTCTGAAATGAGATGCAAAAATAAAGAATTCTATCCACATTCTGCCATTTTCCGTCATAAAAAGACGGATTTTAGACAATTTTAGTTTACTTTTGCACGAAATGAACTGGCTTCAACTCATCTCCAACAAGCGCCTGGGTCAGGAAGGCCGGCACATGGCGCGTCATGACGACCGCTCGGAGTTCAAACGCGACAGCGACCGTCTGTTGTTCTCAGCACCGTTCCGCCGTCTGCAGAACAAGACTCAGGTGTTTCCCCTTCCGGGCAGCATTTTTGTACACAACCGCCTGACCCACAGTCTTGAGGTATCGTGTGTGGGTATGTCGCTCGGCAATGATGTTTCCCGACAGTTAACGGCACGTCATCCGTCGCTCACGGGCACGTTGTTTGAGGAAATCGGCACCATTGTGTCGGCAGCATGCCTTGCCCACGATATGGGAAACCCTCCGTTCGGCCATTCAGGCGAGCGTGCCATTCGTTCTTTTTTCACAGAGGGAGCCGGTCAGAGCCTGTGCTCCAAGGTAAGTGAGACTTTATGGAGCGACATCACTCATTTTGAAGGCAATGCCAATGCTTTCCGACTGCTTGTCCACCGTTTCAAGGGCAGACGTGACGGAGGTTTCGTGCTCACCTATTCCACATTGGCCTCCATTGTGAAATACCCTCATTCATCATCCATAGCAGGGAAGAAAGGCAAGTTCGGTTTCTTCCACAGTGAGCAGGACATCTATCTGAAGATAGCCAACGACTTAGGTATCCGTGAGATGGAGCGAAACGACAACGGAATACGTTTTGCTCGTCATCCACTGGTCTACCTTGTCGAGGCAGCCGACGATATCTGCTATGAGATTATGGACATAGAGGATGCCCACAAACTCAAAATCCTCTCCTATGAGGAGACGGAGCATCTGTTGCTGGGATTTTTTGATGAGGACGTGCAGCGCAAGATGCGGCAGCGCATCATTGACGAAGGGATAGGCGACACCAATGAGAAGGTGGTATACATGCGCTCCTCGGTTATCGGACTTTTGGAACATGAATGTGCCAAGGCATTTGTCGACAACGAGGAAGCCATCCTTGCGGGAGAGTTCACCGGCAGTCTGATCGACCATATCAGCACCGCCACCCGTGATGCCTACCGCCGATGCACAGAAGTGTCGAAGGCGAGGATATACAACAGCAAACCCGTCCTCGACGTGGAACTCTCAGGTTACAAAATCATCGAGACACTCATGGAGCAGATGACGCAGGCAGTGATGGCGCCCGACCGCTATTACTCACAACAACTCATCAACCGTGTGAGCAACCAATACGACATCACCGCCCCCGACCTGGAGACACGCCTCATGGCTGTCATCGACTACATCAGTGGGATGACCGATGTCTATGCCCTTGATGTCTATCAGAAAATCAACGGCATCTCCCTGCCTATAGTGTAGGTCGGACAGGTCGGACATTCCTGCAATCAGTCTATGGCTTCGCGGGCTCGACGCTCCTCGTCAAGAGTCTGGAAATCTTTTTTGCGCAGGACGAAGCTGTTGCTCAAGTATTTCTCACGCACGATTTTGTTGGCGGCCAACTCCTCTGGATTGCCCTTGAAGAGGATGCGTCCCTCAAAAAGCAGGTATGCCCTGTCGGTGATAGTCAGCGTTTCCTGCACATTGTGGTCAGTGATGAGGATGCCGATGTTGCGGTATTTGAGTCTCCACACAATATGTTGGATATCCTCCACCGCGATGGGGTCAACGCCAGCGAAAGGTTCGTCAAGCATGATGAATTTCGGGTCGATGGCGAGACACCGTGCTATCTCCGTGCGTCGCCGCTCTCCACCCGACAGCTGGTCACCCTTGTTGCGGCGCACCTTTCCTAATCGGAACTCACTGATGAGGTTCTCCAGTTTTTCCAATTGCTGTCGGCGCGGCAATTTTGTCATCTCAAGCACCGAAAGGATATTGTCCTCCACACTCATCTTACGGAACACGCTTGGTTCCTGAGGCAGATAGCCAATACCTGCTCTTGCCCGTCTGTAGACAGGGTAACTGGTGATATCCTCCTCGTTGAGGAAAATGTGTCCGGCATTGGGGACAATCAAACCTGTCGTCATGTAGAACGAGGTAGTTTTGCCCGCTCCATTAGGACCGAGCAATCCCACTATCTCACCTTGTCTCACTTCTATTGAGACATCATTAACTACCGTGCGTTTGCCATAGCGCTTCACCAAGCCCTCGGTACGAAGCACCATTCCACCCTCTAAGGGTGTTGTCTGTTCCTCCATGATTATTTCACGTAAACGATAGCCAGACGGTTGGAGGTATTCCCCTGAACGCCATGTCCTTCTGCCTGGTCGACAATCACGCCACGGTCGCGTAGATAAGCTGCCACCGCATCAGCACGAGCCTGAGACAATCGCTGATTGAGGTCTGCACCTCCCTCAGGAGAGGCAGTACCAATAATTTGCACGTGTGAGCCGGGTTTCACTGCATTGAGGGCGGCCATGGCATCTTGTGTGAGCAGTGACTTGCCCTGTGCGAAGGTGACGAGCACAAGATTCTCGGCACGCACCACTTGTCCGGGCACCTGCACTTCCCTTACCACCTCTCTGGGCTGCTGAGCCAACTGCGCCCTCAGGTCATTGATGATGCCATTGAGACGTTTCACCTCTCTGTCGTCAGAGGCACCTGCCAGACGGAAGTTGTGCGTTCCGTTGCTGTTGCCAAGTTTGTAAACAAGTCCGACATTAACTTGGAATGCGGAGTTGTTGACGTTATAGCGAGGTCCTTGGTCACTGAAAGAGAGTTTATAGGCAGGTTGTACGGCAGGCTGTGTGTTGCTTCCAAGCAATACCCAAGTGAAAGAAGGTTCGATGATGAACTGCCACTCTTTCTGGCTGCCAAAATTGAAAGCGAAGTCAATACCAGCCTTTGAGGTTGTCTGGTTGGTGGGTTTATACAACTGTTCGTCGTTGGTGAAAAGATGTCCCCATCCCACTCCATAGAATCCCGCAACCTCAAAGAAACGAGGCTCACCGGGATAGCCACCGAAGAGATTGGTGAAATTGACATTTCCCAAGAGCGACACATTGGTAGCCCTTACCACTGTCCCTGTCGAAATGTAAGGTTTATTGGAGAAATAGGCCGTACCGTCAACAGCCAGTCCGAAAACTGGTGTGAACCACCGTCCTACCCTCACTCCAAGGTTGGGATTGAGATTATGCATCCATCGTGTGCCGGTAGTCTTGACGGCATAACCGCCATTGATACCCACATAGATGTTGTCCGAAGCCTTGCTTTCCTGAACGGTCTGGGCATTAGCCGTAACAGCTATTACGGCAGCAGCCAGCAATACAGCAAACTTTTTCATATTTCAAAAAATTAGATGTTAAGATAAGTGCCTATTATATTCTCGACTGCAAAATAATAAAAAAAAATTGAAACTTGCAAAAATATCTATTTGAATTCTATGCCTCAACATTCATATTGTCGTCGATTTGCGTTAATCTTTCAAAAAGATGGCTGTAATTCCGCTGAATTGTGTAATTTTGACCCGATGAGCAAGATTATCATGATTACGGGAGGACAGCGGTCGGGCAAGAGCAGCTATGCAGAACTGTTGGCGCTACGCCTGAGCGACCGACCTGTCTATATCGCCACCGCCAAGGTGTGTGACGATGAGTTTGCCGAACGGGTGGCCCGTCATCAGGCCCGCCGCGGACCACAGTGGACCAACATTGAGGAGGAGCGCCATCTCAGCCGACATGACCTGGCTGGCCGTGTGGTGCTGGTGGACTGCGTCACCTTGTGGTGCACCAACTTCATGCTTGAGGCCTGCAAGGGAGATGAACTGCCCGACATCGGACAAGTGCTTACCGAGGTCAAAGCCGAGTTTGACAGACTTGTCGCCCAGAACGCCACCTTCATCTTCGTCACCAATGAGATAGGCAGCGGCGGCGTAAGTTCCAATGCCCTCCAGCGCAGATTTACCGACCTTCAAGGGTGGATGAACCAATATGTGGCATCCCATGCCGACACCGTGGTACTCATGGTGAGCGGTATCCCCGTCACCATCAAGGAAGACCATGAGAAAATTTGATATTCCACACACCGACACGTCGATGCTTGCCACCATCCGCGACAAGATTGACAACTTGAACAAACCCCGCCACTCATTAGGACGATTGGAGAACCTGGCCGAACAATTGTGCCTTATCCAGCAGACACTCTCTCCCACCCTCTCCCATCCCTCCCATCTTCTGCTCGGAGCCGACCATGGCATAGAGCGTGAGGGAGTCAGTGTGTCACCCCGAGAGGTCACATGGCAGCAGATGGTCAACTTCACCCGTGGCGGAGGAGGTGTCAATATGCTGTGCCGCCAACATCATTTCAACCTTCATATCGTCGATATGGGCGTGGATCATGACTTTGACGGCGTGAGCGGAATCCTCGACCGCAAGATTGCCTACGGCACCGCCGACTTCCTTTACGAACCTGCGATGACAGAAGAGCAGATGGCACGAGCCATCGACACGGGAGCCGAACTGGTGGATTCCTGCCATCAGACAGGCTGCAACATCTTGTGCATCGGCGAGATGGGCATCGGCAACACCTCACCGTCGAGCATCTGGATGAGCGAAATGGGTCGACTGCCACTTGACGAGTGCATCGGCGCAGGTTCCGGACTCAACGATGCAGGTATAGCGCATAAGCGCGAGGTGCTTCACGCTGCCGTCAACCGCTACAGGGAAAATCACTCATCCGAAGACATTGAAACCCTTATCCGCTATTTCGGAGGGTTTGAGATGGTGGCAGCCATCGGTGCGATGCTCCGCGCCGCCGAACTGCATATGGCAGTGATGGTCGACGGTTTCATCATGTCTGCCTGCATGCTTGCTGCCTCCCACCTCTATCCGTCCGTCCTCGACTATGCCATTTTCGGACATTGTGGTGATGAATCTGGACATCGCAAGATGCTTGACCTGATGGGTGCCCAACCGTTGCTCAACCTCGGTCTTCGCCTTGGCGAGGGCACAGGTGCGCTGTGTGCCTATCCCATCATTGAGTCCTCGGTAAGAATGATTAACGAGATGAATGATTTCGACCATGCAAATATCACTAAATACTTCTAAATGGTGGCAGAACGCCTGGGCTGCCCTGATTTTCTTCACCCGCCTTCCCCTGTGGCGCATCTATGAACCGCCACGCGAGTGCTATCGTGCCGTAGTGGAGTTCTGGCCACTTGCAGGATGGCTGACAGGACTGGTGATGGGAGCCATCCTTTACTTCGGCCCGATGGTAATGCCCCCAGCACTGGCCGTTGCGGTGGCCATCGTGGCACGTCTGCTGCTCACAGGAGCCCTCCATGAAGACGGACTCGCCGACTTTTTCGACGGGTTCGGAGGAGGAGGCAACAACCGTGAACGCATCCTCAGCATCATGAAGGATTCACGCATCGGCACCTATGGAGTCTTGAGCCTCATCGCCTATTTTGCCCTCATTTTCTTATGCCTCTACCACCTGCCTACGCGCACCGCAGCCTTTCTTGTCGTGGCAGCCGACCCCTTTGCCAAGATGCTGGCAGGACAGATTGTGCAGATGATGCCCTACGCCCGCAACGAGAGTGAGGCAAAGGCCAAAGTGGTATATAGGAAAGTGAGCATCGCAGGCGGCATATTCCTCGCCTTTCAGGGTTTGCTTCCCGCCATCCCTCTGCTGTTGTGGGGCGGACTGACGGGTTCGGTGCAATGGCTGATTTTCGCCCCCTGTCTGGTGATGTACTTCCTCTACCTGAAAATCTGGCACACCCTGCGCGGATATACCGGCGACTGTTGTGGAGCCATGTTCCTTCTTGTTGAACTGACTGTCTATATCACTGCTGTCATCACCTGCAAATGAGAGTTACCCTGATACGCCATACGAGTGTGGCAGTGCCCCGCGGCACCTGCTACGGGTGGAGCGATGTACCTGTTGCCGACTCTTTTGAGATAGAGGCATCCATCACGAAGGAACGTCTGCAAGGCATGACATTCGACCACGTCTATTCCTCACCGCTGACCCGTGCGAGGAAGCTTGCCGAATGGTGTGGCTTTCACAATGCCACCATCGACGACCGCCTCAAGGAGATGAATATGGGCGAATGGGAGATGCAGCGCTATAATGACATTCACGACCCTGCCTTGCAGCGCTGGTATGACGATTTCCTGCACCTGCCTGCCACGGGAGGAGAGAGTTTCCCGATGCTCCGCCAGCGTGTAGGCAGTTTCCTCGATGAACTGAGTCAAAAAAACTACCGCCATGTGGCGGTTTTCGCCCATGGCGGTGTGATAGTCGCAGCTTGTCTGTATGTAGGACTCTACCCCGAGGAAGAGGCTTTCAGCCACCAGCTGGGATACGGAGAAGTGATGGATATTGAGATTTAGGACAGCAATATCTGCACGATTCTCTCAGCCGACCGTCCATCCCATCGGTCGGGAATGTTGCTTTTCTTCCATCGTCCCGCCACCATGTCTTCTACGGTCTCACGCAGGCACTGTGCATCCTCGCCAACCAGCACGTTGGAGCCCGTGCGGACAGTCTCGATATGCTCAGTGTAACTGTTGAGCGTGGCACATGGCACCCCATTGAAGGTTGCTTCCTCTGCCACATTGCCCGAATCGGTAATAATGCCTTTAGCATGGGCAGTGAGGTATCCGAACTCCAAATACCCCATAGGGTCTGTGAGATGGAAAGTGTTTAGCGGCATATTGATGGTAGCCAGCAATGAGGCAACCGTTTTACGTGCCTCACCACGCAAAGGAGCCACGATATGTGTCCCTCCAGCCGCCTCCAACATGGCCTTAAGCATCTGACGCAGGTTGTCACGGTTGGCTATCAGTGCTTTTCTGTTGAGCGTGAACACCAAGTACGACTTATCCTCCAGTCCCAGTTGTCCAAGCACCTCCGGACGACGCAGTCGGGTGTAGTTGGCCCTCAGAGTGTCCATGAGGATATTGCCCACCATATAGACCTGAGAGAGTTGTGCCCCCTCGCGAGAGACGATTTGGCAGGCACCCTCTCCGGCGGTGAAGAGCAGGTCGGAAAGTCCGTCGATAACGAGTCGGTTGATTTCCTTTGGCATGCGTATGTCGAAGGAGCGTGTGCCAGCCACGAGATGTGCCAGTCGGATGCCCTGTTTCTTGGTGACGATGGCTGCCGCCATGGTCGAGGCAAGGTCATCGACAACAATCACCACATCGGTGGGATGAGTTTCGAGATAGTGCTCAAACTCACCCATCACCCTACCAGTCAGTTCGTTAAGGCTTGCACAATCCACCCCTAAAAACACATCAGGGCGACGCATTTGCAGGTCGTCGAAGAGCGACTGTTCCAGGGTCTCGTCTGAGTCTGCACCAGCATATACCAATTGGCATGCCACATCCTTGCCCTGGGCTTTTGCATTGTCGATGGCACGCATGATGGGAGCCACCTTGATGAAATTAGGTCTTGCCCCCGCCACGATGCATATATTCATCTGTCTGATCAGTTTTGTGCGTTAAACAAGTCCTTGATTCCACCAAGGCTACCCAAGAGATTGGTAGCCTCATAAGGCAAGTAGACCGTCTTGGCCTGCTGTCCTGAAGCCAGTTCCTCCATCATCTGGATATATTTCTGTGCCAGCAGGTAGTTGGCGGGATTGGTCGAGTCGCCTACAGCCTCTGTGATTTTCTGAATGGCTATTGCCTCTGCCTCTGCCTTGCGGATACGTGCCTGTGCCACGCCCTCTGCCTCAAGAATGGCTTGCTGCTTGAGAGCTTCAGCCTTGTTGATTGTGGCAGCCTTCTCACCTTCCGACTGGAGAATCTGCGACTGTTTGTCACCCTCACTGGTGAGGATGACAGCACGTTTGTTGCGCTCAGCCTGCATCTGCTTCTCCATCGCCTGCAGCACACTCTGCGGCGGCGTGATGTCCTGCAGTTCCACGCGGTTGACCTTGATGCCCCATTTGTTGGTGGCGTCGTCGAGCACGGCCCTTAGTTTTGTATTCACCGTGTCGCGCGAGGTAAGCGTTTGGTCGAGTTCCATCTCGCCGATGATGTTACGCAGTGTGGTTTGCGTCAGTTTCTCGATAGCGTTGGGCAGGTTGTTGATTTCATATACAGCCTTGAAGGGATCCACAATCTGGAAATACAGCAATGCGTTGATTTGCATTTGGATATTGTCCTTGGTGATGACGTTCTGCTTGTCGAAATCATACACTTGTTCACGCAGGTCGATGTCGCTGGAATAGACATATCTTCCCCTGCTCAGGGTAACGATGTTCTTGGCGGCATCAATAAAAGGGATGATGATGTTGATGCCAGGCTGCAGGGTGGCATGATACTTACCCAGTCGCTCAATGATTTTCGTTTCTGACTGAGGGATGATGACCAAAGTCTTCTTGGCCAAGTAAATCACCAATATGATAATGGCGATTAATACAATAATCGGTGTGCTCACGGAGGAAAAAATTAAATTATGAATAATTAAAAATTGAAGATTAAGATTAAAAGATGGGATGGGAGACCATTCATCTTGGTACAGAAAGGTGTCATTCCACCCGTTCCACGGTGATGATGATGCTCTCTCTTCCTACGACCTTGACTTTCTCTCCTTTATTGATGGCCACGCCATCAACAGATACGGCCTTCCAATCATCGCCATCAATAGCGACACGACCTGTTCCGCCTTCCGCAATGGCCTCCGACACCCGTCCCTCACGGCCGATGAGCGCATCGGCATTGCTGACTCGGTCGGGGTCATTTCGGTGAAGGTATTTCAGTGCTACCGGTCTTATGAAATAGATGCTCAGCAACGAGCACAATGCCAAGGAGATGAGTTGTGGCACGATACCCAGTCCAAGAGCGGCTGTCAGCGAGGCTGCCAATGCTCCGATAGAGAAGCACAGTATGAAGAGGTCGCCAGAACCCAGTTCAATTATCAGCCCCAATACGGATATCAAAATCCATATCAGCCAAACATGTTGAGTGAAAAATTCTATCATGACGGAGAAGGATTACTGGATACGTATGGTTTTTGTAGTCTTTGGTGTGGAGGCCTTCTTTGTCGTGGATTTCTTAGAAGAAGTTGTTGTGGCGGAAGTACCTGCTGGATTGTAATAACGGAGGGCCTCAGGAAGGAATTTCTGGATGTCTGAAATGCGTTGAGCGTCAGAGGGGTGTGTGCTCATCCATGTAGGTGTGGAACCACCAGAACTGTTCGCAGCCATCCTTTGCCAGAAGGTGAGTGCCTCGTTGGGGTCATAGCCAGCCATTGCAGCAAAGACCAGACCGATGCGGTCGGCCTCCGTCTCATGGTTGCGCGAGTATTTGAGTTGCGCCACCTGTGAACCCAAGCCATAGAGCGAGGAGAGGGTACTTGCCGTATTGGTGCCCATTCCTGCAGCCGACAGAACGCTGCCTGCCACCTGACCGATAATCTGTCGTTTGTTTTCCGACTGCTGCTGCTCTGCAGAGTGGTATGCTAC
>JAGCXX010000111.1 GCA_017961115.1 Prevotella sp.
ACAGAGTGGAGAGACGGCCGACACATTGGCTGCCTTTGCGCTCGCCAAGGAAAAAGGTGCATTGTGCTTTGGCATTGTCAACTCTGTCGGTTCTAGCATAGCCCGTGCCTCCGACACCGGCATCTATATCCATGTGGGACCGGAAATCGGTGTCGCGTCAACCAAGGCTTTTACCGGACAGGTGACCGTTCTCACTCTTTTTGCCTTGGCACTGGGACATGAGATGGGGACAATATCCCAACAACTTTATGAGGAACATATCGACGAACTGGCACGTATCCCTGAGAAAATCAAGCAAATCCTCAGCCACAACGACTCCATCCGTGATATAGCACGTACGCTGACATACGCTCGCAACACGCTATACATGGGACGAGGCATGAACTACCCTGTAGCCTTGGAAGGGGCGCTCAAACTAAAGGAAATCAGCTACATCCATGCTGAGGGATACCCGGCAGCAGAGATGAAACATGGCCCCATCGCTTTGGTCGACGAGAACATGCCGGTGGTGTTTGTTGCCACCCATCATCGGTTATATAAGAAAATCATCAGCAACATCCAGGAAGTGATTGCTCGCAACGGCCGCATCATCTCCATCGTCACCGAGGGCGACCAGGAGGTGAAAGCTCTGTCTTCTTTTGTCATCGAGATACCTGAGACATTGGGAACATTGGTTCCTCTTCTCTCAGTCATCCCCCTTCAACTGATTGCCTATCATGTGGCAGTGGTCAAAGGACTGAATGTCGACCAGCCACGCAACCTGGCCAAGAGTGTGACAGTGGAATAGCCTTATTTTCCGATGCAGTGGTACTCAAAGCCATACTCGGCCAGTTCCTCTGCATCGTAAATGTTGCGCCCGTCGATGACGAGAGCATTGCGCATGGTCTTTTTCATGACACCCCAACTGGGAAGTCTGAACTGTTTCCATTCTGTGAGCATAAGCATGGCGTCCGCATCAAGCACAGCGTCATACATATCCTTGGCGTACTCCACAACATCGCCGAGTCGCCTTTTGCACTCATCCATCGCAACAGGGTCAAATACCCTCACCTTGCACCCAGCCTTCAGCAGCAAGTCGATGGTCACCAAAGAGGTGGCCTCTCTCATGTCATCAGTCTCAGGCTTGAAAGCCAAGCCCCAGACGGCAATGGTCTTGTCCTTCAACTGGCCCCCCATGCATTTGTTGAGTTTTGAGAACACCACTGTCTTCTGAAACTCATTGACCTCCTCAACAGCCTTGAGCACCTTCATCTCATAGCCATTTTTCTCTGCGGTCTTGATGAGGGCCTTCACGTCTTTGGGGAAGCAACTGCCACCATATCCGCAACCGGGATATAAGAACTTCCTTCCTATGCGGGTGTCGGCGCCGATGCCCCTTCTTACCATCTCCACATCAGCACCCATGATTTCGCAGAGATTGGCGATGTCGTTCATGAAACTGATACGGGTGGCCAACATGGAGTTGGCGGCATATTTAATCATTTCAGCTGAGGGGATGTCGGTGAATATCACACGGAAATTGTTGAGCATGAATGGTCTGTACAACCTCATCATCAGTGAGCGTGCCCTATCTGACTCCACACCCACAATCACACGGTCGGGACTCATGAAGTCCTTGATGGCTGCACCCTCTTTGAGAAACTCAGGATTGGAAGCTACATCAAAGGGTATATCCTCTCCGCGTTTGCCCAACTCCTCCTCGATGGCTTCCTTCACTTTTTTTGCCGTACCCACGGGAACAGTCGATTTCGTTACCAACACCGTATATTTCTTGATGTTTTGACCGAATTCCCTGGCTACATTCAGCACATACTTGAGGTCGGCGGAACCATCCTCATCAGGAGGAGTTCCAACTGCGCTGAACACGAGTGCCACATCATCAATGACATCTTTGAGGCTGGTGGTAAAAGTAAGCCTGCCTTCATTGGCATTCCTTCTTACCATTTCATCGAGTCCAGGCTCATAAATGGGGATTTGTCCGTTCTTGAGACTTTCAATTTTCTTCTCATCAATGTCCACGCAAGCAACGTGCACACCCATCTCTGCGAAGCATGCTCCGCTAACCAGGCCGACATAGCCTGTTCCTACTACTGCAACATTCATTTTTCAGGAATTACACGTGGATTCAACCCACAATATGTTTAACTACTTATAGAGATCGACATTGAAGTCAAAAGGAGAATGCAAGTCTCGAAGCATGGGATGGCATTTGTCTTTCTCAGAAAGGATAATCTTATCTACAGGCAACCGCCAGTCTATGTTAAGGTCGGGGTCATCCCATGCAATGCCTCCCTCACTCTCCGGATGATAAAAATCATCACATTTATATTGGAAGACCACTTCGTCGGACAGCACGGCAAAACCATGAGCGAAGCCCCTGGGGATGAAAAACTGCAGACGGTTTTCTCCTGTCAGTTCCACGGCCACCCATTTGCCATATGTCGGGGAACCTTTACGAATGTCGACTGCCACGTCGAGCACACTTCCCTTCATCACCCTTACCAGTTTGCTCTGTGAGAAGGGCCATTTCTGATAGTGCAGTCCACGGAGCACGCCGTATGACGACTTGCTCTCATTGTCCTGAACAAAATTAATGGTTCTCACTTGCTTGTCGAAGTCCCTTTTTGAGTATGATTCATAAAAGTATCCTCTGGCATCCTCGAAAATTCTGGGCTTCAGTATGACAACACCCTCTATGTCGGTTTTTATTATTTCCATCTTTACAAAATTAATAAAATACTGCGTACTTCAAATGCGACTGCAAAGGTACGAATAAGCGAGTGGAAAGCAAAATAAAACACGAAGTTTTTATTTTCTTTCCCGAGCAGGAGTACCTTGGGCGAAGCCAAAGGACGAATAAGCGAG
>JAGCXX010000013.1 GCA_017961115.1 Prevotella sp.
ACGCCCTCCTTGGTATTGTCCTTCGATTCCTGGGCTGCCATCGGTGTAGATGTCAGCCATGCCGCCATCAGCAGGAGGACGTACAGGAAGGAGTGTTGTCTAGTTCGTGCGTTATTCGTCATCGTCTTTGAATTGTAGGAATTGCTGCCCGGTGAGTTCGGTGATAATCTGCTGCTCGGTCTTGTCCTTGTCGGGGTCGAGATTCTCTGGCTCTTCCTCTGTTTCGGATGCCTCCTCATTCTCTTCCGGTTCCGGCACCTTGGTGGGTTCCAGCATCTCCACCGAATCCACCGCCAAGGTGGTGATGCGCTTGCCACGTGCCTTGAAGCCCTTCACAGCGATGAACTCATCCGCCTCGATGACGAGGGGCTCGCGACCAGCGTCGCTGCCGCCGTAGTTCACCTGCAGGCGGGGGAAGGGTTGGTCGGTGAGAAGCACCTCTCGGCTGTCGGGGTTTTCGCCCAAGTAATTCTGCCTGCGCTTGGTCGCCTCCATCTTGAAGCGCTTGAGGTAGAGGAATCCCTGTTGGTCGGCATCAAAGAGCAGGGCGGTCCACACCTTCTCCGGCTTCCATTTCTCCACCATGCGCACATTGTCCTCATAGTGGTTGTTGCTGTCGAAGGTGCTGATGTAGAAGTCTCCACCCTCGAGGATGACGAGAACGGAGTCCTCCTCATTGAACTCCCCAAGGTATGTGCCGTGCTCGTCGTAGTTGAGGCGCTTCACATCGGGGTCCCACCACACCTTGCGACCTCCCAGGGTGCTGTGTCCATGGCTCTTGAGCGCAATGCGGTGGATGGGGTATTTGGTGAGGAGGTTGCCCTTGCTGCCACGCCCCTTGATGAGTATCTCGGAGAAGTCGCGCTCAAGGAACAATTTCTTGATTTTGGGATTGGGTTCAAGCGTCACCTTGATGACCTCCGCCTCGCCGTTAGGGTTGCAAGTGAAATAGACGACACGCGAACCCAACGTTCCCTGTGTGAGGTCGTACTCCTTGTCGCGGGCGAGACTGGTGACGTTGAAACGCTTCATGTAGTAACTGCCCCGCTTGCCGTCGCGGTAGACCACATTGTAGATGGTGCGGCTGTCGTTTTTCTTGAACACCTGCACGTGCAGGATGTTCTTTCCCACAAAGATTTTCTCCGCCACCTTCACTACCTTGTACTTGCCGTCGCGGTAGAAGACGATGATGTCGTCGATGTCGGAGCAGTTGCACACAAACTCGTCTTTCTTGAGTCCCGTGCCGATGAACCCGTCGGTACGGTTGATATACAACTTCTGGTTGGCCTCCACCACCTTCGACGCCACGATGGTGTCGAAATTGCGTATCTCGGTGTGGCGTGGGTGGTTGGCACCATATTTCTCAAGGATATGCTCAAACCATTTCACGGTGTAGTCGACGAGATGGTTGAGGTCGTAGTCAATCTGTTCTATCTCCTCCTTGATACGCAGGATGAGGTCGTCGGCCTTGTCCTTGTTGAATTTGAGGATGCGCTGCATCTTGATTTCCATGAGGCGGAGGATGTCGTCCTTGGTCACCTCGCGGATAAGTTGGGGATAATAGGGGGTGAGGCGCTCATCGACATATTCGCAGGCGGCATCCATGTCGGGTGCATTCTCGAAGGGCTTTCCCTTGTAGATGCGCTCTTCGATGAAGATTTTTTCCAGCGAGGCGAAGTGGAGTTGCTCAAGCAGTTCGCCCTTGCGTATCTCCAGTTCCTGCCTCAGCAGGTCCTTGGTGTGGTCGGCGGAGTGGCGCAGCAGATCGCTGACAGTGAGGAACTCCGGCCGTTTGTTGACGATGACGCAGCAGTTGGGCGAGATGTTGATTTCGCAATCGGTAAATGCATAGAGGGCATCGATGGTCTTGTCTGACGACACACCGGGGGCGTGGTGCACGAGAATCTCCACCTCGGCGGCGGTGTTGTCATCCACCTTCTTCACCTTGATTTTGTTTTTCTCGATGGCTTTAAGGATGGACTCGATGAGAGTCGTGGTGGTCTTGCTGTAGGGTATCTCACGGATAGCGAGTGTCTTGGTGTCGAGTTTCTCGATTTTTGCCCTCACACGAAGGCCTCCACCTCGTTGTCCGTCGTTGTAGCGGCTTACGTCGATGGAACCGCCTGTGGGGAAGTCTGGGAAGAGTTGGAACTCCTCGCCGCGAAGGTAACTGATGGCGGCCTGGCAGAGCTCGCAGAAGTTGTGGGGCAGGATTTTCGAGGTGAGTCCCACGGCGATGCCCTCAGTGCCCTGTGCCAGGAGGAGCGGGAATTTCACAGGCAGTGCGATGGGTTCCTTGTTGCGCCCGTCGTAACTCATCTGCCATTCGGTGGTCTTGGGGTTGAAGACGGTCTCAAGTGCAAATTTCGACAGTTTCGCCTCGATGTATCGGGGTGCTGCGGCTCGGTCGCCGGTGAGGATGTTGCCCCAGTTGCCCTGGGTATCGACGAGCAAGTCCTTCTGTCCTATCTGCACCAGGGCATCGCCGATGGAAGCATCGCCGTGAGGATGGAACTGCATGGTGTGACCGACGATGTTGGCCACCTTGTTGAACCTGCCGTCGTCCATGCGCTTCATCGAGTGGAGGATACGGCGCTGCACAGGTTTCAGTCCATCATCAATCTGGGGTACGGCTCGCTCCAAGATAACATAAGAGGCATAGTCGAGGAACCAATTCTGATACATACCGCTGAGGTGGTGCACCACAGAGGCATCGAAACGGTTGACGGGCTTATAGTCGCTGTGCTCGTCCTCCTCAAGCTCCTCATCCTCGTCGTCAGACAAGTCGGACCCGTCGGACATGTCGGACATGTCAGACTGGTCAGACTCACCAGATTCGTCGGACTGAAGTTCTTGGCTGTCGCTATTTGTCTCGTCGTTTTCCGGTAGCTCGTTTTCCAGTATCTCGTCGTCTTTTTTGTTGTCGTCGTTCATAATTTCCAATCAGTTTGCTCGTGTTGTCAGGCAAGTAGCCATTTCGGTGCAAAGATACATTAAAAAATCGGACTTGCCAAAAATACGAAGTTTTTGTTTTCCTCCAAAAGAATACTTCATTCAACTTAGTTGAAAGTAGTTAAAAAAGTTAAGTGTGCTTTTCAGCCTTTTTTCATCCTCCAAATCGTTGCAATGCCTTTTTATATGGCGTATTATTGTCTGTTCTATAAAAAATGAGTATTTTTGCACCGACAGGCTCACAGATGTCGAATCATATGTCCAAACTCCTAAAACGGATGAAGGATGAAAACGGATGAAGGATGAAGGATGAAAGATGAAGGATTGATACCACGTTAGTAATCATTTGTCTAAACTCCTAAACTCCTAGACTCCTAAACTCCCCAAAAAAATCATATGTCTAAACTCCTAGACTCCTAAACTCCTAAACTCCCCAAAATAATCATATGTCTAAACTCCCAAACTCCTAGACTCCTAAACTCCTAAATTTCTAAACTCCCCAAAAATATGAGAAACATCAAATTGGCCCTAGCGGCCACACTAATCGCAACCACAATGAATGCACAAAACGCTCCGCAGCTGAGGGCCGACAACATCGACGAGGTGCTCGCTGCCATGACTCTTGAGGAAAAAGCCCAACTGCTTGTGGGCGGTGCCAACAACTTCTTCAGCAGTACTGCCGTCGTTGGCGGTGAGGCCCGGTTGGTGGCAGGTGCGGCAGGCACGACAGCAGAAATTCCTCGGCTCGGCATCCCCGCCACCGTTCTTACCGATGGTCCTGCCGGTGTGCGCATCGACCCTATCCGAAAAGGCGACGACCACACCTATTATGCCACGGGATTCCCCATTGGTTCCTGTTTGGCTGCCACATGGAACACCGACCTTGTAGGTGAGGTGGGAGCCGCCATCGGCAACGAGACAAAGGAATACCGCTGCGACGTGATTCTCGGTCCCGGCATGAACCTGCACCGCAACCCGTTGTGCGGACGCAATTTTGAGTACTACAGCGAGGACCCGTTGGTCACAGGCAAGATAGCAGCCGCCTATATCAAGGGTGTGCAGAGTCAGGGTGTGGGCGTGAGCGCCAAGCACTACGCCATCAACTCGCAGGAGACCGAGCGCACCAGTGTCGACGAACAGGTGTCGGCACGCGCCGCACGTGAACTCTATCTGAAAGGTTTTGAGATTGCCGTGCGCGAGAGCGACCCCTGGACCATCATGGCATCATACAACAAGGTGAACGGCATATTCGCCCAGGGCAACCACGACCTGCTCACCAAGGTATTGCGCGACGACTGGGGATTCAAGGGCATCGTGATGACCGACTGGATAGGCATCCGCAAGGGACTGCGCACCATCGATGAGGTAAAGGCTGGCGACGACCTGATGGAACCCGGACAGCCGGAGCAAATCAAGGAGATTGTAGATGGTGTGAGGAGCGGACAACTCGACATCGCCGATGTAGACCGCAACGTGCGCCGCCTGTTGGAATATATCGTCAAGACACCGAGTTTCCACAAATATCCGGCATCCAACAGTCCTGACTTCAAGGCACATGCCGCCATCACCCGCCAAAGTGCCAACGAGGGTATCGTATTGTTGAAGAACAACGGTACGCTGCCATGGAACACGGATGGGCAGAAGGTAAAGACCGTAGCGCTCTTCGGCGAGAACTCCTATGAGTTCCTCTCTGGAGGCACAGGATCGGGATGTGTGCATACCCCCTATGTGGTCGACATGGTGGAAGGTCTCAAGAATGCGGGCATCGTATCCTCTGCCACCCTTACCGACCTCTACCGCAAATACATCGAATTTGCCAAAGCGAAGTTCCAGGCTGAGCGCCATCCCGCCAGATGGTATCAGATGGAGATGTTTGGTCAGCAAAAATATCCTGAGATTTCCATCAGTCCCATCTGCATCAATACTGAGGTGAAGACGGCAGATGCCGCCATCGTCACCATAGGCCGTCA
>JAGCXX010000112.1 GCA_017961115.1 Prevotella sp.
AGGAGAAGAAGCAGATCATCCGCAAGAGAGGCATTCTTGAGTTTGTCGACACCAACCTCAACCTCAAGGCTGTGGGTGGGTTGCAGACGCTGAAGAAGTGGCTCGACTTGCGCAGTCACTGTTTTGATGATAAAGCGAAGGAGTTTGGGGTGCAGCCGCCCAAAGGAGTGCTGCTCACCGGTGTGCCTGGATGTGGTAAATCGCTCACTGCCAAGTGTGTGGCTTCGGCTTGGAATATGCCGCTGCTCCGTCTGGATATGGGCAAAATCTTCCAGGGACTGGTGGGGTCGTCGGAGTCGAACATACGTCTGGCTCTAAAGACAGCTGAGGCAGTGGCTCCCTCCATCTTATGGATAGACGAGATAGAGAAGGGACTCTCGGGTTCCAGTGGAAATGGTGGCGATGGCGGCACTTCAACTAGGGTCTTTGGTACGCTGCTCACCTGGATGCAGGAGAAGAAAAGTCCGGTATTCGTCTTTGCCACTGCCAACAACATCAACGGCTTGCCGCCAGAGCTGTTGCGCAAGGGGCGTTTCGACGAGATATTCTTTGTCGACTTCCCCTCATGGGAAGAGCGGAAGAAAATTCTTGAGATTCATATCTCCAAACTGAAGCGCGACCTCTCTAAGTTCGACCTCGACAAACTCGCCACACTCAGTGGTGAGAAGACTTTCGGCAAGGATGTCGTCCTTGCTGGTGCCGAGATTGAGGCATGGGTGGGCGACTCGCTCATAGAGGCGTTCTCCAGAAGGGTGGGAGGTGATGCTCAGGCCGATATGGAGATGGCCGACTTTGAGAGCACCATCAAGCGCATCGTGCCAATGGGACAAATGCGGAAAGATGAGTTCATACGCCTGCGCAAATGGGCGAACGAGAATGCTGTGAGTGCTTCCATCTCCGCCACAGAGGAAAGCAGCGCCGACTCGTTAGGTTCCGGCGGAAACGACAGCAAGGAGCAGTTCATGGCTGGTCGCAAAATCGATTTTTAACTCTTACGGCTATGGCAAAGCAAATAAAGATAAGAATCTTCCCCGACGGACACATCGAGACTGTCACGAAAAATATCAAGGGCAAACAGTGCCTGAAATATCTTCAACCTCTGGAGCAATTGCTGGATGCTCAGGTGACTGACTCTGAGTTTACCAGTGAGTATTACGAGGCGGAGGTGGAGGAGACAACCTCCGAAACCGTCAATGTCAACAATATAAATACATAGACATGAATCGTCCTTCAAACAAAGGCTGCATGTGGGAATTGTCCCACTCATTATGGGTGCTGTGGACTTTTTTCTTCATGCCATGCGTGGGCTTTTTCATCATCGGCAAGAGAGTCAATCACCGACCTTGGCTTATCTGGGGCGGCATCTATCTGGTGTGCATGCTGATAGTATTCACTCTTATCGATTCGAAATACAAGGATGCCTCAGCATTTGAAGCTTTTTTGGTTGCCTATTTTCTAGGTAGTTTCGTCCACACTTTTGTGGCAAGGAGCGCATATATTCAAAAATTGCTTCAACAGGAAAATGAAGAAGAGGAATACTACAGGCAGCGACAGGTCAGCGGCATGGGGTATGCCGGACCCAATCGCACGGAGCAGTTTGCCAATCAATATAACACAAGGCGCAACAGTCAGGTTGAAGGCTCGGGAAATGCCAACACCCAACGTACAACGACAACAGAGAAAACCGACCATACCACTGTCAATACATCACCGAGACAGACAGCAGCCACAGCAGGGTCCGCCACACCAGTGGACATCAACTCCTGCACACTCACTGAGATGACAGCCCTTCCGGGCATCAATATCGTGATGGCAAAACAGGCGGTGAAATACCGTTATGAGCATGGTGGCTTCTCCTCGTTTGATGAGTTTGCTGAGGTGGTGAAACTGAAACCCCACTTCATCGTGCAACTGCAGGATTTGGTGATGTGCAAACCCATCGATGCCCAGTCGCAACAAAGTTCTGCGCAGCAACAGCCAGAAAAGCCTGGTCCGGAGCATCATGGCAGAAGACTCGACCTGTAGGCTCAATGTGCACCGCTTCCTTCCGCTGACCCAGGCTGAGGGACCAGGATGGAGGAGTTGTGTGTGGGTGCAGGGGTGCAGCCGCCACTGTGAGGGTTGTTTTTCTCCCCATACATGGAGCCATGATGTCTGCCAACTGCTGTTGCCTGAGGAAATCATTGCTCAGTCCTTGCAGAACAGTAGGGTGGAGGGCATTACCGTATTGGGTGGTGAACCTTTCGAACAGCCGGAGCCATTGGCAAAACTGCTCTCTCTCGCATGGAAGAAAAAACTGTCAACAGTGGTTTTCACGGGTTATACCCATGAGCAACTTCTTGCCGACGGACATCCTGGGGTCACAGCATCACTCAGCCACATTGATGTGCTCATCGATGGCCCATACCGCCAGGCTGAGCGCGATTTCAGTCGTCCCCTCGTGGGCTCTGCCAACCAACGCTTCATTTTCCTGACCGACCGTTATATAATGGATGACTTTCCGCCCAACCGCGTGGAGGTCAGAATCGGAAAGGATGGTTCCATCGCCCTAAACGGCATGGGACAAATGGAAAAAATCATTCGTAAAATAAAGGACTCCTAAACTCCCAAATCTTTACATAACTATGTCCGCATCTGCTATACTCCTCCCCATGGCCATCTCTATGATTGCCGCCGCACTTACGCCATCCAAGGCTAAAAAACAACTTGCCGAAGCCCAGCAACAGCAGGGAACGGTTTGTCTTGAGACCAGTTTCAATGATGCCAGCCTGCTGCAGAAGACACTGCAGGAGCATGGTGTACCTGTTGTGCAGGAAGCAGAAGACTGTTTTGTCACGCAATTGGACGATGCCATGATTGTTTTCCGTCGGTTGTCGGCAGATGGTCCTTTTGTGATGGATATTGGTGAGGTGGGCGACATCCAGTGCCTCATCGACGAGTTGGACAGCATCGAGACAGAGTACAACGGCAACGTGCAGACCTACACCTACGAGCGGGTGATGAACAACCTGCCCGAAGACATGGTGGTGGAGAGCGAGGAGGTGCTGGAGGACAACTCCATCGTCCTTACTCTTACTGTAGGATGAATTTGGCCATCCATTCCCTAAAAGGGTAGGATGTATCTCTATACTAAAAAATGTAAATTGTAGGCGGGTTTTGCCATAGAATCCGACAAATTTTGTATTTTTGCATCATCTACGAAAAACGAAATGGACCTCATAAGGAATTTTTGCATCATAGCACATATCGACCACGGTAAGTCAACACTGGCTGACCGACTGCTCGAGCATACCAACACCATTCAAATCACAGAGGGGCAGATGCTCGACAACATGGACCTGGAACGTGAGCGCGGCATCACCATCAAGAGCCATGCCATACAGATGGAGTATGAGATGGAGGGTAAGAAATATATCCTCAATCTCATCGACACTCCGGGCCATGTTGACTTTTCTTATGAGGTGTCGCGCAGCATCGCTGCATGCGAGGGCGCCTTGCTTGTGGTGGATGCCACGCAGGGCGTGCAGGCTCAGACCATCTCCAACCTATATATGGCCATCGACCACAACCTGGAGATTATCCCTGTCATCAACAAAATCGACATGCCACAGGCCATGCCCGATGAGGTGGAGGATGAAATAGTGGAGCTCCTGGGTTGCGACCCCGAGGACATCATACGGGCATCGGGGAAGACTGGCGAGGGCGTTGAGGACATCCTTCGAGCAGTAGTGGAGCGTATCCCTCATCCTGTTGGTGACCCACAGGCTCCGTTGCAGGCTCTTATCTTCGACTCCGTCTTCAACTCATTCCGCGGTATCATCGCTTACTTCAAAATCACTAACGGAAGCATCCGCAAGGGCGACAAGGTGAAGTTCTTCAACACGGGTATGGAGTATGACGCCGATGAGGTGGGGGTGCTCAAGATGGATATGATACCACGTGCCAAACTGGATACTGGTGAGGTGGGCTATATCATCAGTGGCATCAAGGATGCCAAGGAGGTAAAGGTGGGCGATACCATCACCCATGTGGCACGTCCCTGTGAAAAGGCTATCGAGGGCTTCCAGGAGGTGAAACCGATGGTGTTCGCTGGTGTCTATCCCATCGACCCGACAGACTATGAGAACCTCCGCTCTTCGTTGGAAAAATTGCAACTCAACGATGCCTCGTTGTCGTTTGTCCCAGAGTCATCGGTAGCACTCGGCTTTGGATTCCGCTGCGGATTTTTAGGACTGCTCCACATGGAGATTATCCAGGAGCGTCTCGACCGTGAGTTCGACATGGATGTCATCACAACAGTGCCTAATGTGTCGTATATGGTGTACGACAAGCAGGGAGGCTGTAAAGAGGTGCACAATCCGTCAGGACTGCCTGAACTGACGCTTATCGACCATATCGAGGAACCCTACATCAAGGCGTCGGTCATCACCACCACCACCTACATCGGCCCCATCATGACACTGTGCCTCGACAAGAGAGGTGAACTCATCAGTCAGGAGTTCGTCAGCGGCAACAGGGTGGAGATACAGTTCTATCTGCCTTTAGGCGAGATTGTCATCGACTTCTACGACAAACTGAAGAGCATCTCAAAGGGGTATGCCTCGTTCGACTATTATATCTGCGGTTATCGCCCGTCGAAATTGGCAAAACTCGACATCCTGCTCAATGGTGAACCCGTGGACGCACTATCCACACTCACTCATCAGGATAATGCTGTCGCCTTCGGGCGCCGTATGTGCGAGAAACTCAAGGAACTCATCCCTCGGCAACAGTTCGATATTGCCATCCAGGCGGCTATCGGAGCCAAGATTGTTGCACGCGAGACTGTGAAGTGCGTCCGTAAAGATGTGACTGCAAAGTGCTACGGCGGCGACGTGTCGCGTAAACGTAAACTCCTCGAGAAACAGAAAAGGGGCAAGAAACGCATGAAGCAGATAGGCAACGTGGAGGTGCCGCAGAAGGCCTTCCTTGCTGTACTGAAATTAGACTAAATGTTAACCACATAGAAAGGAGCAATATGAAAGAGATACACACCACGCGTGACATCGCAAGGGAACTGGCACGAAAGTACAGTACCATGACGCATGCCGAACTCGACGTTCTGGAGAGCATCTTGGTGCCGCATAAGTTTGCCAAAAACCAACTCATCCTCAAGGAGGGTGATATCTGCCGTGACATCCTCTATATCGACATAGGATTGCTCAGACAGTTCTATCACAAAAAGAACATGGTGGTCACAGAACATCTTGGTGTGGATGGTACCATCGTCATGTGCATTGAGAGCTTGTTCCGGGAGGAACCGACGCGTCTTCAGGTGGAGGCGGTGGAGCAATCCATCTGCTATGCCCTTCCCAAGCAACGCTTGGAGGAGGTGGCACTCCACAATGTGAACATCCAGATTCTCTACCGTAAGATTCTGGAAGAGTCGCTCATCCTGTCGCAGGTGCATGCCGACCTTGTTAGGTTTGAGACGGCACAGGACCGCTACAAGCGGCTCTGCAAACTTATGCCCAAGGTGGTGCAGCGTGCTCCCCTCAACTATATCGCCAATTACCTCCAAATGACGCCTGAGACACTCAGCCGCGTCCGTGCCGCCACTTTGTTGGATTAGATACATGCTCCTACTCCGCATCCAACAGTGTTTGCGAAAAACATAACCATATGCCATTTAAGGATACTTTTAGCCAATCGGATGACTATCGGCGAGAAGAGTTGATACGAATCATCGAACATACAATAGAGAAACTGACCTTGCAGGAATTGGAGGCTCTCTACTATGATATGATTACCAAGAGCTACATCAGTGACCAGATTTGAACTCAACCTGCGTGATTTGGGTGGCATGCCATCCGATGATGGCAAGGACGTGGTTCCTCGTGGCCTGTTCTTACGTAGTGGTAAACTAAGCGTCCTTTCAAGACAACAATGCAAGAAACTTTGCGAGAGATATCATATAGGCTGTGTGATAGACCTCCGCACACCATTGGAAGCGGCTGAATTCCCAGACCCGCTGCCTGATGGTGTGGAATATCTGCAGATTCCCTTGTTGAAAGATGCCGCAGTCGGCATCACACATGAGACAGGGTCAGACCCCATGACTATAATCCGTAGTTTACGAAGGAATCCTGAAAAACTGAAGGAAATGGTTCCTGATTTCGGAAAACTGTATGTGGATGTCGTGACAGATGAGTATAGCAGGAGCCAATTGGACAAAGCGGTTCTGAAACTGAAGGACAATGCGGATAAAGGTATTTGCACGTTGTTTCATTGCACTGCAGGCAAAGACAGGACAGGCGTAGTGAGTATGGCATTGCTGAAAGCATATGGAGTCAGTGATGCGAAGATAGTAAAAGACTATATGCGCACCAATAGGAATGCATTTTGGCCTACCTTAAAGAAATGCATCGGTGTCTTTCTGATGACATGTAACTGGGATTTGGTCCGTACAGCCTACCATTCCTTTATGGCTGACAGAAAATTGATAGAAACTGCAATCAAAAACTATCAATGATGTTCAGAAGGTCGTGGTGTATGACTTTATTTCAGCAGGCAGTATTTTGCGGAAATGTAAAAATAGGTACCGTTGAACATCGTCTTGTAAAAACCGTTCTCCTTGCCCAGATAGGGTAGAAGGGTACCTTTCGGAAGGTAATAAGGTTCCCACTCAGCCGTTAGCCCCCAATTATCGATTTTGGGCTTTTTGTTGTCGTTGATAAACTGATTGTGATACACCGAGGCAGTGTTTGCCGCATTGTAGCAATAATAACCGTATTTGGTGGAGGGACCTTTTCTCAATCTAACATTCGTCCCGTTAACCTTGAGATAACGTTCTCCGTTGGAACCAGGCAGACGGGTTACTTCTTTGGGTATCTCGACATCAGCTGCTGGATATGGCCAATAATTGTAAGAGGGGCAATCTTTGATGCTCATCACTGTTATCGCTTTACCTTTTTCCAAAGTAACTTGATTTGACCAACGGGGGTCTTCGTATGTGTAATTTTTAGTCATTACAACAACGATTTCCTTTGGCTCATCTTGTGCCATGACAGAGACTGCTTGGCAGAAGAAAGCAATGACTGACAAGAGAAATACTTTATACTTTTTCATAAAGGTAAAAAATAACTATTCCTGATTCCCTATGCTGCAACACATGTTCCAGCATGATTTTCTGCCTTTTTACGACTCTGCCAGATACAGGAATCTCTTAATGCTCTTCTTGGGGGTCTTCTCAAACTCCTCGTTGTGGAGACGGATGGTGGAGATGCGACTGTAGGCGGGCAGCATATCATTGAGTTCCTTGCGGTTTTGCTCCATAATGTTCTCCAGGTCAGTAGTGGTGAAGCCCATGGAATATGCCTCGTCGAGGTCGGGATGTACCAAACCTACCAGTTTGTCGCCCTCTTGGATGACGATGCTTTCATTGACAAGCGCCATGGAGTTGAGCTTGTCCTCTATCTCCTCAGGGTAGATGTTCTGACCGTTGGAACTCAGCAACATATACTTGCTGCGGCCCTTGATGAACACGTTTCCTTCGTAGTCGATGACGCCCAAGTCACCAGTGTGGTACCAACCATCGGCGTCGAGTGTCTGACGGGTGGCTTCCTCATTCTTGTAGTAGCCGAGCATGACGTTGAGGCCGCGGACAAGAATCTCTCCTGGGATGTTCTGTGGGTCGGGACTGTCAATCTTCAACTCGTTGTGGATGGCCACCTTGCCACAACTGCCGGGCACGAAGTCCTTGTAGTCGGCGTAGCAGATGATGGGGGCGCATTCTGTAGCACCATAGCCTACGGTGTAGGGGAACTCGATGCGGTGGAGGAACGACTCTACCTCCTGGTTGAATGCTGCGCCGCCAATGATGACCTCCATGAAGTTGCCACCAAACGAGTTGACCACTTGGTCACGGATGGTCTGGCGTACCTTCTTGTTGATGACGGGCATGTTGAGCAACAGCCGCATACGGTTGTTCTGTATCTTAGGAAAGACCTTTTTCTTGATGATTTTCTCGATGACGAGCGGCACGGCAATGATGATGGCGGGCTTCACCTCGGCAAATGCCTTGGCGATGATGGCGGGGGAGGGTACACGGGTGAGATAGAACACATGGCAACCCTTGAGGAACTCGTAGATGAACTCAAACGACATACCGTACATATGAGCCATGGGAAGAATGCTCAACACGTTGTCGCCCTTCTTCACGTTGCTGCCCATGGCATGGCAGGCAAAGTCGAAGTTGCTCCAGATGGCGCGGTAGGGAATCATGACGCCTTTGGAAAAACCGGTGGTGCCGCTGGTGTAGTTGATGAGCGCCAACTCATCAGGACTCTGCTCCTTGTAGTAGGAGACATGCTCCTGGCGGAAATACTTGGGGAATTTCTTACCGAACATCTCGTTGAGGTGCTCACGGGCAAACGTCAGCTTGTCGGAGCGCGAGAATAGCAACGAGTAATCGGGGATATAGATGATACCCTCAATGGCGGGCATCTTGGTAGGGTCTACCTGTGTTGACACCACATCGCCGGCAAAGAGCAACTTCGCCTCACTATGGTTGACGATGTTGTGGATTTGGTCGGCGGTGAACTCATGGAGAATGGGTACAGCCACGGCACCATAGGTGAGGGTGGCGAGGAAGGCTGATGCCCATCCCGCACTGTTGCGCCCGCAGAGTGCAATCTTGTCACCGCGCTTCACGCCACTGTTCTCAAACATGATATGGAGCTTCTCTATCTTGCGGGCCACGTCGTGGTATTGCAAGGTGATGCCTTTGTAGTCGGTGAGAGCATCGAGATTCCAGTTCTCCTTGATGCTCTTCTCGATTAGTGTGTTGAAATTTGCTATATTTTCCATGTCGGTGTCTTTTCTAAGTCTATTCTTCTTGGTAGAGATATCGCTTGATACTTTTCTTGGGTGTCTTGGCAAATTCATCTTTGCGGATTTCGATGGCTGCCACTTTGCTGTAGGCAGGGATGGTGGCGTTGAGGTTCTGCAGGTTCTGATTCATGACGCCAGTGATGTCCTCATCTGTGAATCCTAAGTTGCGGGCTTCCTCATAGTCGGGATAGACAAGGGCAATGAATTTCTCACTGCGCTGGATGACGATGCATTCGCTAACCAGTGCCATGGAGTTGAGCTTGTCCTCAATTTCCTCGGGATACACGTTTTGGCCATTGGCAGAGAGGAGCATGTTCTTCTTGCGCCCGCGGATGAAGATGTTGCCGTCGGCATCCATCGTACCGAGGTCGCCGGTGTGATACCAACCTTCTTCGTCAATGGCTTCCCGGGTGGCTTCCTCGTTTTTGTAGTAGCCCAACATCACGTTCTGCCCTCGGGTGACAATCTCGCCTTCTTGATGCAGCGGGTCGTTGCTCAGGATGCGTACCTCCATACCCATGACGGCACGTCCGCAACTGCCGGGAACATATTCGTGGTAGTCTCGGTAGGAGATAAGTGGGGCGCACTCGGTCGTGCCATAGCCTACGGTGTATGGGAAGTCAATGCTCTTGAGGAATGTCTCCACCTCTTGGTTGATGGCTGCACCACCGATGATAACCTCATAGGCATTTCCGCCGAATGCCTCATACACCTGTTCACAAATCTTCTGCTTCACTTTCTTGCTGATGACAGGCATGTTGAGCAGCAGCCTCACCATGTTGTTCTGTATCTTCGGGAACACCTTCTTGCGGATGATTTTCTCGATGATGAGGGGCACGGCAACCACCAGTGCCGGACGGATGTCGGCAAAGGCTTGTGCGATGATGGCTGGTGAGGGAAGTCGGGTGAGGAAGAAGATGTGGTAGCCGTAGGTGAAGGGGTAGAGGAACTCCACCGTCATACCATACATATGGGCCATGGGTAGGATACACAGCATGTTGCAGTTAGGCTTCATGTATGGTTCTGCCAGGTATTTGAAGATGAAGTTGATGTTGCCCACGATGGCGCGATAGGGAAGCATCACACCTTTGGAGAATCCTGTCGTACCACTCGTGTAGTTGATGAGAGCGAGTTCTTCCTCTTGGTCCTCGTGGTATTTGATGTGCTCCTTGCGGAAAGCATTGGGGTATTTCTTCCCAAACAGTTCGTTGAGGTGCTCGCGGGCAAAAGTGAGCTGGTCGGAACGGGAGGTGAATAGTGAGAAATCGGGCAGGTAGATAATGCCTTCCAATTCCGGCATCTGCTCAGGGTCAATGCACTTCGCCACCACGTCGCCAACGAAGAGAAGGCGTGAACCGCTGTGGTTGACAATGTTGTGGATTTGTTCGGCATTGAACTCATGGAGAATGGGTACTGCCACGGCACCATAGGTGAGGGTGGCGATGAAAGCCACGCCCCAATGCGCACTGTTGCGGCCGCAGAGGGCTATCTTGTCGCCCTTGCGCACACCAGAATGCTCCATGATGATATGTATCTTCTCTATTTTACGGGCGACATCCTTATACTGCAAGGTGGCGCCTTTGTAGTCGGTCAATGCATCGTAGTCCCAATTGGACACTATGCTCTTGGCGATGATCTGATTGAAACTCTTGTTTAGTTCCATTGCACAATTTCTCAAAATATGTGCAAAGGTAATATGAAGTTTGCACATTTCAAAAAAAAATGTGCAATATTTGTTATACTATGGAAAGAATAATGTAGGAATGTCCGAAAAAGGATAAAAAAAAGGTAAAATCACTCATATTTCATCGACTTGGCGGGGTCGATGTGGGAGACAAGGAAACTGGGAGCAATGAGAACGATAACGCTGATGAGGAGTGTGGCGATGTTGATGAGCACGATGGCGGGAACGTTGAGTTCCACGGGCACCACATCCACATAGTAGGTCTCGGGGTCGAGTTTGATCAGTCCTGTGAACTTCTGCAGCAGGCAAAGGCCGATGCCGATGATGTTGCCTATCGCCATACCCTTGGCGATGATGAAGACGGCAAACCATAGGAAGGTGTGGCGGATGGTCTTGTTCTTGGCTCCCATCGACTTGAGCGTACCTATCATGCTGGTGCGCTCGATGATGATGATGAGCAGTCCCGACACCATGGTGAAGCCTGCCACCGCCACCATGAGGGCGAGGATAATCCACACATCGAGGTCGAGCAGGTCGAGCCAGGCAAAGATGCTGGGGTAGGAGTGTTGGATGTCGAGCGAGGAATAGGTGGCGCCATATTTGTCCTGCGTGCGATCCACTAAGTTGTTCATAAGCATATCGACATCGTCGAGCCGCTCAAAATCGCTGACAGTGATTTCCGCGCCACAGGCTTGGTCGCTTTCCCAACCGTTGAGTTTCACCACTGTTCGGAGGTCAGTGAGGCATAATGTCTCGTCGAAGTGCTTCAGGTCGGTACGGTAGATTCCGCAAATGGTAAAGCGGCGTGTACGCACATTGTCGTCGCCCATGAAATAGGCAAAGACGCGGTCGCCGGTGTGCAACTGCAGCTTGTCGGCGATGTATCGCGACACGAGGATGTTGTTGCTGTTCTTCTCATCGCTGAAGACGGGCAATACTCCCTCTTCGAGGTAGTTGGCGATGAAGGTAGTGTCAAATTCCTGCCCCATTCCCTTGAGCATCACACCGAGGAAATCCGTGTCGGTCTTCAGTATGCCTTGCTTGAGCGCATAGCGCTGAACATGGGCGACACCGGGGATGTTGCTCAGCATGTTCATCGTACTGTCGTCCATGCAGACGGGAGTGATGGCTTCATACTGCAGTGCCATGTAGTCAGCAACGGTGATGTGGCTGTCGAAACCGATGACCTTGTCACGGATGGTGTGTTTGAACCCTAAGACCACGCAGACGGAGATAATCATCACTGCCAGACCAATGGTGACACCAGCGGTGGCGATGCGGATGGCGGGACGACTCACCTGCCTGCGGCCGTCGTCATCGCGGTAGATGCGTCGTGCTATGAATAGGGGAAGGTTCATCGGCTACTCGTTGGGCTCGCGTCCGGGGTAGGCCTCCAATGCCTTGCGGAGCACCAGAAGGGCATGGTTGAGGTCGTCTTTCTTGAGTACGTAGGCGATGCGCACCTGATTGATTCCGGCTCCGGGGGTGGTGTAGAAACCTGAGGCGGGAGCCATCATCACCGTTGCGCCCTCATATTCGAATTTCTCCAAACACCAGCGGCAGAACTTCTCGGCATCGTCGACGGGAAGTTTGGCAACGGTGTAGAAGGCGCCCATAGGGATGGGAGAATAGACTCCGGGAATGCGGTTGAGTCCGTCGATAAGGCATTTGCGGCGCTCCACATACTCGTCGTAGACATCACGCAGGTATTCCTCTGAGGCATCAATTGAGGCCTCTGCTACAATTTGTCCGATAAGGGGAGGGGAGAGACGGGCTTGGCAGAACTTCATCACAGCGGCGCGAACGTCGGCGTTTTTGGTGATGAGGGCACCGATGCGGATGCCGCACTCGGAGTAGCGCTTTGATACGGAGTCGATGAGCACCACGTTCTGTTCAATGCCTTCCAGATGACAGGCACTGATATAAGGCGAACCGGTGTAGATATACTCGCGATAGACTTCGTCGGAGAAGAGATAGAGGTCGTATTTCTTCACCATGTCGCGGATTTGATTCATCTCCCGGCGTGTGTACAGGTAACCCGTGGGGTTGTTGGGGTTGCAAATCATGATGGCACGGGTGCGCTCGTTGATAAGTTCCTCAAATTTCTCTACCTTGGGGAGTGAGAAACCTTCCTCGATGGTGGTAGCTATCGTCTTGATTTTGGCTCCAGCCGAGATGGCAAAGGCCATGTAGTTGGCGTATGCGGGTTCGGGCACGATTATCTCGTCACCGGGGTTGAGGCAGGACAGGAATGCGAAGAGCACAGCCTCGCTGCCACCCGACGTGATGATGATATCGTCGGCAGTCACTATGATGTTGTACTTCGCATAATATTCTACCAGTTTCTCACGGAGACTGAGGTTGCCCTGTGAGGGTGAGTATTCCAATATCTCGCGGTCGATGCTCTTGAGGGCATCGAGTCCTTCGCGGGGTGTGGGCAGGTCGGGCTGACCGATGTTCAGATGGTAAACCTTTGTGCCTCTTTTCTTTGCGGCGGCTGCCAATGGGGCCAGCTTCCTGATAGGCGACTGTGGCATCTCCGTGCCGCGGATGGATATGTCAGGCATACTTGATGATTGTTGTTGCTTTGAAATTGCAAAATTAGATAAAAAAAATTATAAAGCGGGCAAAATACATTTTTATTTGTATTTTGCCCGCTTAATCTTCAATTTTTAATCTTTAATTTTTAATTTTTAATCTTTAATCTTTTAGTCTACTTCACTTCCCATTCATAGATGCCGGCTGAGTTGTCGTCGGGAAGGGTGACCTCCAGACGGAGGGCTTTTGTCTCTACAGGGTCGAAGTGAACCGTGCAGGCCTCACCCTTGACAGATGGGTATTGGTCGGTTCCCGTGACGGGAGTCCAGTCACCCATTCCAGATTGGTAGAGAAGGCGCCATGACTTGGGAACACGACAACCGCCCCATGGACCGTCGTCAAACCAATAGACAGTGGCACTCTGCACGGTGGCAGCCTCGGGAAACTCGTAGGTGAGGCACTCGGTGGATTGTTTCTTGGGCCACCAATGGAAATAGGGAATCGAACGGTCGTTCTCATCCGTAGGGATGAGGCGGTCATTGATGGCACTGATGGAGGCTGCCTCATGCGATGAGGTGACCTTCGACTCAGAGGCGAGGGTGGCGGGCTGTGCCGGTGAGGTGGCTATCAGGTCTTGTGCCTGCCATACACGCATCTTGCCTGGTCCGCGATGGCACCACGCATAGTAGGGGATGAGTTTCAACTCAACATCCTTGGCGGCGAGTCGTCCCTGTTTGTCGAAATCGAGCGTTTGGGCCTGGGTAATGAGCATCTTGATGGGGGTATTGGCAATGGTGCCGTCAGTGATGGAGAATTCAGGCGACTGGTTGACCAGTCCGCTCATCAGGTCAAAATTGTTGTCGGGCCACTCGGCACAGTAAACCAGCGGACCGCGCTCAAAACATACCATACCGCGGTCGGCTTCAACCTTGCGGTTGGCCTTCACAGTACGTGGCTGCATGTCGAAATGGATGCTCACCACATCGCCCTTGCGCCAGGAACGGTCGATGGTTAAATAACCGTCGTCGGTGAGTATGCCGGATGACTTTTTCCCATTGACCGTCACTTTGTAGGCAAGGCGCTTGTCATCAGTATATTGGTAGAGGTTGCCGGGGGTAACCTCGCCGCGCACCCAACCAGGGATGCGGATTTTCAAGGCAAACTGCCCGGCTTGGTTTTTAGCCACCTTGAGGGCAATGTCGCCGTCCCAGGGATATTGCGTCTCTTGCTCCAAAGTCACCCGTTTCCCCTGCACGTCGAGTTCGCTCTTGTTGGAGAGGAAAAGGTTGACATAGACATTCCTGTCGCGCACGGCATAGACATAGCCGGGGAGAGACGGAATAAAGCGGCAGATGTTGCTCGGACAGCAGGCGCAGCCAAACCATGCCTGGCGCTGGTGCTGCCCCATCGACTCCAAGGGATTGGGGTAGAAGAAACCATTGCCCTCGAGCGACACGCCGGAGATGAGTCCATTGTAAAGGGTGCGCTCCAGCACATCGTAGTATTTCGACTCGCCATGGAGCAGGAACAGACGGTAGTTGACATACACGTTTCCGATGGCGGCGCAGGTCTCGCAGTAGGCGCTCATGTTGGGCAGTTGGTAGTTCTTGCCGAATGCCTCACCGCTGGAGGTGGCGCCGATACCGCCGGTGATGTAGAGTTTCTTGCTGACGATGTTCTCCCAGATTCGGTCAATGGCTTCAATATATGCCTTGTCGCCAGTGAGGGCGGCAACATCCGCCATGCCGGCATACATATAAGCAGCCCTGACGGCATGTCCAACAGCCTCATCCTGCTCCACCACGGGTTTGTGGGCTTGAGAGTAATCGTGCTTGATGGTGGTCTTGCCACGGTAGTCGAGGAAGAATTTCGCCTCGTCGAGGTATTTCTTCTCACCTGTGACCAGGTAAAGTTTGGCGAGAGCCATCTCTGCTATCTGATGGCCGGGCACCACACAGGCTTGTCCAGGGTTGGGACCCACCTCGCGCACCACACAGTCGGCATAGCGGATGGCGATGTCGAGGAACTTCCTTGACCCAGTAGCTTGGTAGTGGGCAATGGCACCTTCCACCATATGTCCGAGGTTGTAGAGTTCATGGCTCAGGTCTTCCTCTTTCACCCAGCGTTTGTTGCCCGCCCACTCATGGGGGTGCTGCGGGTTTTGTGTGCGGGCGGTGTAGAGGTAACCGTCAGGTTCCTGAGCGGCAGCGATGATGTCGAGCACAGAGTCGATGTATGCCACCAATTTCTTGTCGGGATAGGTTTGAAGGATGTAACTGGCTCCCTCAATGGTCTTGTAGGGGTCGGTATCGTCAAACGAGTATCCGCCTACCTTGAACGTCTTGGAGGGATCTTTCATGTGCGCGGTGGCATTTACGAAATTGGTGTAACGGCCAGTTTCCTCGCATTTTGAGAAAGCGAGCGGGATAGTGACGTTGCGGCTGGCTTCCAGACGTTGTCCCCAGAATGTGCCAGGGGTGACTTTCACTTGGGTAAAGGGAACGGGTGAGATGGGATAGCCGTGAGATACGGCCTGTTCTTGTGCATATGCTGTCCCAAGGCTCAGCATAGTTGTGATTAGGACTGTGACGATTTTTCTCATGTCTGTTAGTAGTTTGTTTTGCCTACCTTTCCCTATCAGTTTAGGGTAAGGTAGGCAAATGGGATGACCTAAAGTGCATCCTATGGAAGGATGTGTTATTTCAAAGCCAGTTCCACCACTTTGTCTACGGCTGTGGAGAGACCATCGGGGTCTTTGCCGCCAGCAGAGGCGAAGTGGGGCTGTCCGCCACCGCCGCCCTGAATGAGCTTGGCTGCCTCGCGCACCAATTGTCCGGCGTTGAGGTTGTATTCCTTCACCAGGTCCTCACTGAGCATCACATTGAGCATGGGCTTGCCTTCATGCACGGTGCCAAGTACGCAGACCAACATCTCGGGGAAGTTCTGTCGCACTTTAAACACAAGGTCTTTGGCTGTAGCTGGATCGAGGGGTAGCACGCTCTTCACTACATGGATGCCGTTGATGACTTGGGCACGCTCTATCAGACGCTCCTTGATACGCTCGGTTGTCTGGGCACGGAAACCTTCAATCTGCTTCTTCATGGTTTCGTGCTCATTCACGTATTTCTCCAAGACTCCACGCAGGTCCTTGGCATTGTTGAACATATCGCGGATATGGTTCAGCATGTCTTCCATCGTATAGAACAATTCCTCAAACTGCTTGCCGGTCTTGGCTTCCACACGGCGGATGCCGGCAGCGACACTGCTCTCAGAGACAATCTTGAAGAAACCGATGCGGCCAGTTGACTGGGCGTGGATACCGCCGCAGAGTTCGCAACTCGGGCCAAAGCGCACCACACGTACCTTGTCTCCATATTTCTCACCAAAGAGGGCGATGGCTCCCATCTGACGGGCTTCGTCGATGGGCATGTGGCGGTGCTCGTCGCGGGCAATGTCCTGACGGATGAGGTCGTTGACCATCCGCTCCACCTGACGGAGTTCTTCTGCTGTCACTTTCTGGAAGTGGGAGAAGTCAAAACGAAGCGTGTTGGGACTGACAAACGAACCCTTCTGTTCCACATGGTCGCCCAACACCTGTTTCAGCGCATAGTCGAGCAGGTGGGTGGCGGTGTGGTTGGCGGCACATGCATCACGCAGGTCGGTATCCACACAGGCCATGAAATCGGCCTCTGGGTCTTTGGGCAGAGCCTTGACGATATGGATGCTTTGGTTGTTCTCGCGCTTGGTGTCGATGATTTCTACCGTTTCATTCTCACTCACGATAACGCCGCGGTCGCCCACCTGACCACCCATCTCACCATAGAAGGGGGTGTTGTCGAGCACCAGTTCATAATAGGTGTTCTTTTTCTGGGTCACCTTGCGGTAGCGCAGGATATGACACTCATATTCTGTGTAGTCGTAGCCTACAAACTGCTGCTCGCCCTCACGGAGTTCCACCCAGTCGCTGTTCTCCACAACGGCGGCATTGCGGGCGCGGGCTTTCTGCTTCTGCATCTCCTCATCAAACTGCTTCTCATCAACTGTGTATCCATTCTCACGTAGGATGAGTTGGGTGAGGTCGAGGGGGAATCCGTAGGTGTCAAACAGACGGAAGGCCTGACGGCCGTCGAGCACGGTTTCGTCATGGGCACGCAGTTCGTCCATGTCACCGTTGAGGAGACTGATGCCTTTGTCGAGGGTGCGGAGGAAGGCGTCTTCCTCTTCTTTCATCACATGGCTGATGAGTTGCTGTTGGGCAGGAAGCTCGGGATAGGAGGGCCCCATCTCTGCGACGAGGATGGGGATGAGTTTGTAGATGAATGCTTCCTTCTGGTTGAGGAAGGTGTAGGCATAGCGCACAGCACGGCGCAGGATACGGCGGATGACATAGCCTGCCTTGGCATTGCCGGGCAACTGACCGTCGGCGATGCTGAAGGAGACAGCGCGCAGGTGGTCGGCGATGACACGCATGGCGATGTCGGTGTCTTCTTTCTTACCATACTTCATACCCGACAGACGCTCAATCTCATGGATGATGGGCTGGAAAATGTCGGTGTCGTAGTTGGATGTCTTGCCCTGAATGGAGCGTACGAGGCGCTCAAAACCCATGCCGGTGTCGATGACGTTCATTGAGAGTTTTTCCAACGAACCGTCGGCCTTGCGGTTGAACTGCATAAACACGAGATTCCAAATCTCAATGACCTGTGGGTCGTCCTTGTTGACCAACTCACGGCCGGGCACCTTGGCCTTCTCCTCTGCACTGCGTGAGTCGAGGTGGATTTCAGAACAGGGACCGCAGGGACCAGTATCACCCATTTCCCAGAAATTGTCGTGTTTGTTGCCGTTGATGATATGGTCGGCGGGCACTATCTTTGCCCAGTATGATGCTGCCTCATCGTCACGGTCGAGACCATCTTCCTTGGAACCCTCAAAGACGGTGACATAGAGGTCGGCTGGGTTAAGTTTCAGCACGTCAACGAGGTATTCCCATGCCCAGGCGATGGCTTCCTCCTTGAAATAATCACCGAAACTCCAGTTGCCGAGCATCTCAAACATCGTGTGGTGGTAGGTATCATGACCCACTTCCTCCAGGTCGTTGTGCTTGCCGCTGACACGGAGACATTTTTGGCTGTCCGCACGGCGGCGTGGCTCGGGGTTGCGGGTGCCGAGGATAATGTCCTTCCATTGGTTCATACCAGCGTTGGTGAACATCAGGGTGGGGTCGTCTTTTACTACCATCGGAGCAGAGGGGACGATGGTGTGGCCTTTCGACTCAAAGAACTGTTTGAATGAGTCGCGGATTTCGTTGGCTGTCATCATTTTTGTATCGAAATTTGTTGATTTTCTGAAAATTGCTGCAAAATTACTGCTTTTTTTTCAAATAAAGAAAATATGACGTTTATTTGATGCTGTTGAGCAATCCCTGACAGGCATCTTCCAACAGTTCGATGACCAGTTCAAAAGCATTGTCGTTGCTGTAATAGGGGTCGGGAACGCTCTTATGCATCGGGTGGTGGGTGAGGTAGTCGGCCATGCAGACAACCTTGTGCAGGTCGTAGGGACTCCTCGCACGCGAGGAAATCTGACTGACATTGTCCTCGTCCATTCCTACTATTAGGTCAAAACGGTCGAAGTCGGCAGCGGAAAACTGTCGTGCGATGCTGTCAAACTCATAGCCGTGGCGCCTGCCATGCCGCCGCATGCGCTCATCAGGCAATTGCCCCACATGCCATGGACCGATGCCTGAGGAATCTACCTCGGCAATGTGCTCCAGGTTCTCAACTTTGAGCAAGTGCTTCATGATGCCTTCCGCAGCCGGCGAGCGGCAGATATTGCCTAAACACACGAAAAGTATGCGTTGTTTCCTGAAATATGGTCTTTTCATTGTTAGGAGTTTGGGAGTTTGGGAGTTTAGGAGTTTAGGAGTATAGGAGTATAGGAGTTTAAACATTACTCCAGCTTTCCTTGATTTGGGAACTGGGCAATCTCCCAAACTATGCACTATGAATTATGAACTATGAACTATGCACTATGAATTATGAACTCAGCTAAGCCTTTCCAGTTGTTGCTTGAGCTCAGTCAGTTCGTCACGGATGGCTATCAGACTCTCCAGCACTTTAGCGGTCTTCTCCACACCACTGCGGTTCTCGTTGAGCATCTTGCGGGCAGCGGACAGCTTGAAGCCGCGCACCTTCACCAAATTGTAGATGATGGCGATATGGTCGATGTCTTTCTGGGTGTATTGTCTGATTTTGTTGCCGGTGGTCTGTGGCTTGATATGTGGAAACTCTGTCTCCCAGTAGCGCAGCAAACTCTCGTTGACACCAAACTTTGCTGCCACTTCCTTGATGGAATAGTATGTTTTGCGGGATTTTTTCTCTTCGCTCATGATTCTCTTTCTTTTGCGCACGCAAAGTTACGAAAAGTCGAGAGCAGAACAAAATGAATTCATTCATTTTTTATGCCGAGACGGAGTAACTTATCCAAAGTTATACGAAAAGTCGAGAGCAGAACAAAATGAATTCATTCATTTTCTATGCCGAGACGGAGTAACTGTTGGATTTGTTTAAAAAATCGAAAGCCCGGAACCTCTTCCGTGGCTCCGGGCTTTCTTTCAGTATGAGATAGATAGTTTATTGTCCTTGTGAGAAACCATAACCATTGGTGAAACCACCAGTGGTCATCACATTCGGAGTGAACGGCCAGAAATAGATGGGGGCTTTCACGTAGTCGTAGTCGAGGAAGAGATACTTGTAGTACTCATCATCGTTGCTGACCAGGTCAATACCCCAACTCTCCTTGGTGTATCCGTCGGCTTCAAGAGCAGCTGCCTCCTCGTCGCTGATGCGGCTGAAAAGTCCCTTGATGGCAAGGTTGGTGGCAGGGGTGCTGGTGCCATAATTCAGACCGTACGACTCCCAGTCGTTGTTCTGTCCACGCCAACCGGGATAGAGCACGGGGTCGTTCTCCTGTCCGGCGGGAGTGATGCCGGTGAGACGGTAGCCGTAGATGGACTTGGCGTCGACCAACTTCGTCCACACGTAGTTGGAGATGACATTGCCGTTCTCAAACTCATAGTAGCCGTTATTTTTCAGACCATCGAGCATGGCGCGGGTCAGTTCCTTCACAGCCTTGATTTTCTCACCAATGAGACCTGAACGGATGAGGGTGAAGCGGCGGTCGCCCTCACCTGCAAACTCAAAGCCGCGCTCGTCGATGATGGCATTGTAGAGCGAACCAGACTTGGCAATGAAGGCGTCGGTATTGGCTCCTCCGTAGGGGAAGGCACGGTTGCGAATCTTGTCAAGATAGGCGCGGGCATTGCTGTTGTCGCCAGTAGCGGCACAGGCCTCTGCATAACCAAGGTAAATCTCCGATAGACGCATATAGGGCTGGTTGAAACCTGCCTTGCGCTGGTTGGCGGTCCACACGTTCTTCTGGCGGTTCTCATCCCACTTGTTGGTGGAGATACCGCCACCACTGGCCTTTGAGTTGGGCTTGAATGGAATCAGACGCTCTACACCCTTTCCAGTGCTGCCGGTCACGGCGCAAGACACGTCGCGGCGCACGTCCTTCGGGTCGAACATTCCATAGTAGAAAGCGGGGTTGATGCGTCCCTGGCCATAGGCCTTGCAGGGATAAGCATTGCTGGAACCACCGTCGGAGGGACGGCCAAATGAGTAGTTGCGGGCATCGTTGCCTCCGCCCTGCTGCATAGGAGCCTCGTAGATTGACTCGTCGGCGTAGTTGGCGTCACCCTCGTGCATCTGAAGGAAGAAAGTGTCGTAACTTGCACTGAACTTTGTGCTTCCAGGATTGTCAATGACCTTCTTGAAGTAGGTCTTGGCGGTGTTCACGAGTGTCTGCCAGTCGGAGCGGCGACCATAAGAGGCTCCGTTGTTCTCCGTACCTTTCTTCTCGATGGACAGGGCGTTGCCCTTGCCGTCAACAGGAGTGATGTCGCCTCGGCGGGTCTGGTAGCCACCTGCCTCAAGGGCGATGCGGCCGATAAGTCCCTGTACGTAGGTCTGTGAGAAATAGTTCTTCACATTGGCATCATAGTCGGGGCAGTTGCCGATGGGATACATCAGCGGCTCGATGGCGATGAGGTCGGCAAGGATGACGTCATAGATGGAGTCACGGGGGGCAAGACCGCCGGCTGACTCTCCTAACTGGGCCTGATAGGGTACGTCGCCCCAGTTCTTGATGAGCTCACGGTAGGCAGATGCCTTCAGGGCTACAGCCTCACCATAGAGTTGGCTCAGACTGTTGGCAGTGGTGGCATTGGCGATTTTGCTCTCATAGTCGTCCATGCTCTTGATGGCGGTGATGATGGCGTTGGCCTTGCTCACCACGTTGAACAACTTGGCATAGATGTCGTCTTCCTTCAGGTAGGAGAGCAGACCATATTGGCCGGCATAGTTGCCGTTCTGGTAGAAGCTTTCGGGATAGTGGCGTCCGGGCTGGTTGGAGAAAGCCTCGGGATGGCGCATGATGTCGCTGCCAGCCACATCGGCTGCATACCAAAGGCCATCACCAAAGACACCATTCTGCAGAATGTCTCGCCATGCCTCATAACCACCGTCCATGGCGGCATGGGCGGTCACCATGTTGGAGAAGACGAAATTGGCGTCGACTGTTGAGGGCGAACTGGTCTCCAAATAGTCACTGCATGATGTCATGGAGAACACGCTGGCCGCAAACAATGTTATATATGCTATCTTTTTCATGTTGATTCTCCTTTTATGATTAGAATGTTACGTTGACTCCGAAGGTGTAGCTGCGGGTCTTGGGATAGGCTTGGTAATCGTAGTAGGGCGTGGGGAATCCGTTGCCGCCAGCGTCCATGTTGGTGTTCACGTCAGGGTCGAGACCACTGTAGCCAGTCAGGCAGAACAGATTGGCGCCGGTGAAATAGACACGCACGTTGCTGATGCCCACAGGCCTGAGCCAGGTCTTCGGGAAGGTGTAGCCGAGGGTGAGGGTGTTCAGACGCAGATAGGAGGCGTCCTCGATGAACTCTGAGGAGGCAAGGCCATACTCGGAGTAGGGAAGGGCGTATTTTGCGCCTGCGTTGAGGGCACTCAGGGCAGCGGGTTCAGTGACTGCCACGAGGTTGCCGTCGCTGCCTACATCATAGATGCGGTAGCAGTCCTTCACAATGGAGAGACGGTTGGCGCCTAACATGTTGTCCTTGTCGCCCATCATGTCGTGCATGGCATTGGCATTGTAGACCTTGCCGCCAATCTGATAGGTGAAACCAAGTGAGAAATCAAAGTTCTTGTAGTTGGCGTTGATGTTGAAGCCGCCGGTGTGGTGGGGTTGTGCCTCGCCGATGACGGTTGCGTCGGCATCGTCAATCACACCATCTTTGTTCACATCCTCAAACTTCACCATGCCGGGGAATGCGGTCTGGCCATCTGCTTTGTGGCCCTTGAAGGCATCTGCAGGATAGTTGACGATGCTCTTGGTGTCGGGCACGCCTGCCTTCAGGGTGTAGACGCCATTGGCATAGTCGAAGTCGTCGAGGGTATAGTAGCCTACGCTCTTGAATCCTTGGATGGTGCCCACGGGGCGGCCAGTACGGATAATATAGTCGTAGAAGGGCTTGCGCATCGAGGAACCCCATCCGGTGTGGGTGTCGGGATTCACATCAACATCGGGGTTGATTTCGTCAACCATGTTGTTGTTGTAGTTGTAGGTGAGGTTGAAGCTCAGTCCGAAATCCTTGGTGCGTACTGCCTCATAGAACAGGGCAAGTTCAATACCTCTGTTGGAGGTTTGGGCTACGTTCTGATACTGATAGCTGTAACCTGTAGAGGGGTCAATGGGCACTTTCATGAGAATGTCCTTCGTGGTGTTCCAATAGAAGTCGAGACTGCCGCGGACTTTTCCTCTCAGGAAACCGAAGTCAAGACCGATGTTGCGCGACACGGTGGTCTCCCAGTTGAGGTCGGGGTTGGCCATCAGTTCGCCTGGTTGGTAAACGACCTTGTTGACACCGTCCACACTGATGGTCTTGGTGGTCCAGGTCTCACGCCAAAGGGCGGCGGAGATGTTGTCGTTGCCGGAGGTACCATACGACAAACGCAATTTCAGGTTGTCGAGCCAGTCGCGGGTTCCTTCCATGAATGCCTCATCGGAAATGCGCCAAGCTGCGGCTGCTGCGGGGAAGTAACCCCAGTGCTTGTTGGGAGAAAAGCGTGAGCTGCCGTCAGCACGGAAGGTGGCAGTAAGCAGGTAACGGCCAAGGTATGAGTAGTTAATACGTCCGAAATAGGACTGCACGTGTTTGGGCTCGCCTATCACGTTGTCGAATTTGTCGAGTCCCTCGCTGCCCTTGGTCTTGCCTGTGAAGTTGATCATTCCGAAGGCATCGTCCATGGAGAATTCTGTCGGATAACCGTAACCGTAGATATTGCTGTAGTTGGTCTTGTCGGCCACCAGCTCATAGCCTGCGAGGATTCCGAGGCTGTGGTCCTCACCAAGACCCTGCACGTTGTAGTTGAGGGTGGATGACCAGCGTATATTGTAACTGTTGTTCTTGTAAAGGTTGGTTGAACTGTAGCCTTGGTCTGCCTTGCCGCCATCCCAGGTGCGGCGCTCCATCCAACCACGCATCAGACCAATCTCTGACTTTGCGGTCAGTCCCTTGACAATGTCCCAGGTAAGTCCGGTGTTCACACGGAGACGGTTGATGTCGGTGTACTGGTCGTAATTCTTGGTGTAGTCGAGCGGATTGCGGGAGTACTCCACAAAGGTAGAACCCTGTCCCATCTGCGAGGGGTCGGCGTCGGCTCCAAGGGGATTGTCGACGGGACGGAACTGATACGCTGAGGTGGCTGTGTTGTAACGAGTGCCGCGGAATTGCATCTCACTGTAGCGGACATCGGCATCCCATCTGAGATTTTTGGTGATGGCTTGCTGGAACTTGAAGTTGGCGTTCCAACGGCGGAAACCGGTGTTGATGCGGGCGCCGGTATCGTTCATGTAGTTGACAGAGGCACGGTATTTGGTACTGGCAGTACCGCCACTGAGCGAGAGGTCATGGTTCCAGGCATGTGAACTGTCCATGAGGTCGTCAACCCAGTTGTGGGTGCTCATGTTCTTATATTCATTGAGATGGTTGCCATACTTCGTACCGAGACCGAAATATTTGGCGGCATTGTCACCATACGACTCTCCGTAGGCGGTGGCATAGCTCCATGTGTGGAGTACATAGTCATAGGGGTCGAGCACCTCAAGCTGGCGGGGTTTTTCCTTGAGCTGGTAATACATATTGTATTTCACCTGGTTCTTGCCTTCCTTGGCACTCTTGGTGGTGATGAGAATCACACCATTGGCACCCGATGCTCCGTAGATGGCGGTCGAGGCGGCGTCCTTCAGCACGTCGATGCTCTCAATGTCATCGGCGGGAATGTCGTCGATACGGCCGGTCACCACTCCGTCGACCACGTAGAGGGGCTCATTCGACTGGGTAATCGAACCGCCACCGCGCACGCGGATTGACATGGTGGCTCCGGGACGACCGTCCTGTGAGATGACGGACACACCAGGCAACTGACCCTGAAGGGCCTGCGCTACGTTGGCGACGGGGTTCTTGGCAAGTGTCTCACCGGTGACGGAGGCAACTGCTCCGGTCAGGTCGCGGCGCTTTACGGTGCCGTAACCGATGACCACCACTTCGTCGAGCGACTTGTCGTTGGCTTCCAACGTGATGTTGTAGGTGTTTTGGTTGCCCACCTGCACGGTCTTGGTCTGATAGCCAATGTAGGTGATGGTGAGAGTGGCACCATTCTTGACATCGGTAAGCGTGAAGTTGCCGTCGATGTCAGTAATCACACCGTTGGTTCCTCCCAACGAGACGGTAGCACCTATCAAGGGCTCGCCCGAAACGTCGGTCACAGTACCTGTAATGGTCTTTTGCGCAAAGGCAAAAAAACACAACAGGCTCAAGCATAAAGCCATAGTGGCTCTTTTGATTGACTGATACATAAATGTTTGTTTTAGTTATACTATTATGTTGATTAGGTATATCCTGATACTTGTAGTTTGTATATATTTGGTTTACAGACCATAGCGTGCCGACGTTTCTTCACAGGCAGTTGGCACGCATCATTCCAGATGGCCTTGTCTAAATTGTCGCCAAAATTACGAAAAAATCCTTAAAGACTAATAGAAATGACAGAGGTGTATCTTGATTTAATAAATCTTAACAAAATGTTGGCCATGTATCATGGTTTCCAACTACTTGTTAAGCCAAATACTTCTTCTTTGGTGATGGCGGCAGCCTCTTTCTTGGTCAGTTGTCGGCTCCATGCCACTCGGTTTGCTTGTGATGCTCCTTCTCCAGTGTTGTTGTATTCCAGATAACGGGCGGTCTGCTCGTTGTCTTTGTTGCCCCAGTTGTGCCATCCGGCGGGCACAATATGTGCGCCAAGTTCACAATTCATAAATAAGGTATACGCGTAAGGTCGCCATGGTCTGCCGAGGTGAACTTGTTTGGCTCCCTCATCGGCTATGAGGCGGCAGTGATTGAAGATATAGCCGTATTTGATGTCCTTGGGCGTGGAGGCGGCAGTTACGTAGGAGTTGATTTTGCTTTTGATGGTGCAGTCCTCAAACCATGCGGTGGAGGGACCGAAGATGAAATCGGTGGTTCCCTCGATATAGCAGTTATGGAAATAGAGACGGGTGCCTGCCTTCCCCGTGTAGACAGTATCCTGGTTGCCGAGGAAGCG
>JAGCXX010000113.1 GCA_017961115.1 Prevotella sp.
AAGCTGTCTATTCTCCCATCCGTTTCCAATACGCTGACGGGAAGGTCATCCCTCAACTGATGGATGCCCATTGCAGCCTCGATGACTACGACATCCGCCAAACAGAGCGCAACGGCCTCATCGATGTATATGCCACCCTGAAAGAAAGCACGAAATGGGCTGAGGCAGGCCATGAGGTGTGCCATCAGCAATTCATCGCCAACCAGGACTGGCAGGACCTTGCCTTGGGGGTACTCAAAAAAATCAAAAAGGGTAAACAATTCAGCAACGACCAACTGACAGCAGAAGCACGAACATGGATGGCGAACATTCGTCCTCATTTCTTCCGCGCTCCCACAGACAACGACAAGGGGTTCGGCAACTGGATTGCCAAGGACTGGACACGTCAGAATCTCGATCAACTCCGAGACTCCGTCATCAAGCCCCTTGATATCACTCAGCAGAGCGACGGTAGTGTGCGGGCAACAACCACCATTGCATCCCTTACGGCTGAGGGTCATATCACCACGCAATATGAGGTGCAATTCTTCCCCGACGGCAGCATTGATTTCCACGCTGTTTACACCCCAGAGGGGGCCTTGCCTCCACTTCCTTGTCTTGGAACTACCTTTGTTCTGCCCAAACAGTTAGACAGATTGTCCTATTATGGCCGCGGTCCTTGGGACAACTACCCTGACCGCCATGCCTCGACCACCATCGGCTGGTGGCAGTCGACAGTAGGGGAGCAATATGTGCACTATCCTCGTCCGCAGGATAGCGGCAATCATGATGATGCCGTTTGTGTGGAACTGACCGACCGAAGTGGCAGAGGATGGCGCGTCACCTGTATCGGAAAGCCTTTCTCCTTCTCCGCTCTGCCCTACAGTGTGGCGCATCTGTATGCCACCACCCACGACTGCGACCTTGTGGAAGATGCCGAGCATATCTACCTTAACCTTGATGCCGCTGTCTTGGGACTCGGCAACAGTTCCTGCGGACCTGGTGTGCTCACCCGTTATGCTATCCCACAGCGTCCCCACTCCCTGCATGTGAGATGGGAGAGAAAATAAAAACAGCCATCCTCACAAAAAACGGCCATCCCCACATCTCGCCTGAAGATGTGGGGATGGTCCATGCTAATGACTCGTCGGACTCGTCGGACCTGTCTGACCTGTCTGACTCGTCAGCCTACTCTTTCTCAGACTCTTTTTTCCGGAGATTCTGCTCAATAAAGAAGGAAACGAGCAGTCCTACTCCTACACCAAAGGCGATGACGAGCCAGAAATATAGGCCATGGATATCAAGCAGGTAGTCGGCAAAGGCACCGAGGCCAACTCCGATAAGGACAAGAGCGCAGCGAAGGGAGGCATACTTATCTGATTTCTTTTCCCGTTCCGCCAGAATTGCCTGGGTGGTTTCGAGGTCGGTATGATTCTCAATGAGTGTTCGGCGTAACTCGGCGTCGCTCTTCTTTTGACGGATGGCTACCAAGCATCCGAAGATGATACCACAGATGGGGATGAGCATCGACATGATGACTGCTGCTAAAGCTACTGTACTTTCGTGCATGACTTTTATGATTTAATTGTTAATGATTTTGTTGCTAACTCTCTTGAACCGGTTCTGGATGTTGTTCACTAATAAGACCGACATGGGTGGAGATTATTACACATCACCGAGAGAAAAATTTTCAATGGCCCGCCAACTGGCATACAGCATCGCGCCAATGGGAATCAGCAGGCATGCGAAGACGGACACCTGGATATGGAAGATGGAAAACAGAGGAGCCTCCTGCTGACTGACGGACACCCAAAGGAGCCAGCCAAACAAGAATAGCAACAAGGGAAGGCCGAAGGCAAAAACTACCATCCTTCCCCATTGCAGAAGCCTGCGGCGGCGTGTGGCCCGACGCAGTTGGCCCATCACGGCCACATTGATCTCATCAACGGTCTGTTGGCGAGCAAACGACTGTTGGATAAGGTCGTCGAGCTGCTCGTCGGTAAGCATGTTATTGATATCTTTTTCCATATTGTTTCGTTTTATTTGATGTGAGAAATACTTTAGTGGCTTTCCGATGACATCATCTTCCGCAATTTGTCACGGATGCGATGAAGACGGACAAGGACGTTCGACTGCGAGAGTCCTGTCTGCCGGGCTATCTCATCGGTCTTCACTTGCTGGTAATAGTGCATACGGATGAGTTGGCGGTCTTGTTCAGGAAGGGTTTCGACAGCCTTCTCCATGCGTTGCAGAAGGGCCTCATGGTCAGCATCATACTCATTAATGGAGGATGAAGAGGGTAGGGTACGCCCCTGAGTTTTGCGTTCACGCTCCAATTCGTTGAGTGCAGTGTGGATGGCAATGGTGATGAGCCACGGACCAAGCGAGTCTTTGCGCCAGTAAGCCAACCGCTCGTAGGCACGGATGAAGGTCTGCTGGGTCACCTCCTTGGCGAGTTCCTCACGTCGCACAATGGACAGCGTCTTCGAGAATACCATTCCCGAATAGCGTTTCACAATCTCAGCAAAACAACGCTGGTCGCCGCTGCCAAGCACTTTGTTTACAAGTTCCCTGTCTGTCATAACTACTTAATAGACCGACAAAGATTGGAATTATTACATGAAAAGCATTCTTTTTTTACACTTTTTTGTACGTCATCACTCCCTGCATGAGTTGGAAGAGAAATAATAAGGTAGCAAAAACTTCGGGTTTTGTTTTGTATTGCGTTTGATTTGCATTATCTTTGCAAAAATAACCTATGGTTTTAAATCCAGCCAAGACACCAAGTCACGCCAAGAACAATCCAATCTATAAACAAAAGCAAATCAAAAACAACATGAGACATCTGAAATCACTGCTGCTGTGCATGCTGTTCCCCCTGACGATGATGGCCCAGGGATGGAGTACCGACTATGCTGCCATCGAGAAGAGCATCCGACAAGTGACGTTCCCCGACAAGAGTTTTGACATCACCAAGTATGGAGCATCCACCACAGCCTCACCAGCCAAGAACCAGACCGCTATCAACAAGGCAATTGATGCCTGTTCCAAGGCAGGAGGAGGACGTGTGGTCATCCCCGCCGGCACATGGCAGACTGGTGCCATCCGCCTGAAGAGCCATGTCAACCTTGTGGTGGAGAAAGACGCCACCCTGCTCTTCGCCTTCGACACCAAACTATATCCCCTGGTGCTCACCCGTTGGGAGGGCATCGATGTATGGAACTATTCCCCATGCATCTATGCATATGGTGAAACCGATGTTGCCATCACCGGCAAGGGTACCATTGATGGCAACGGCAGTAATGACACTTGGTGGAAGATGTGTGGCAAAGACACGTTCGGTTGGACTCCTGACCTTACAGAGCACCAGAAGGAGACACGTCTGCAACTGCTCCGAATGGCGGAGGATGGCGTCGACGTGAGTGAGCGCAAATTTGGCCAGGGCAAAGGTCTCCGTCCGCAACTCATCAACCTTTACAAATGCGACGGCATCCTCCTTGAGGACGTCACTTTGCTCCGCTCTCCTTTCTGGGTGGTGCATCCCCTGCTGAGCAACGATATCACCGTGCGTGGACTGAAGATATGGAACGAGGGACCCAACGGTGACGGCTGCGACCCTGAGTCGTGCGACCGCGTGCTGATAGAGAACTGCATCTTCCACACCGGCGACGACTGCATCGCCATCAAGAGCGGGCGCAACAATGATGGCCGCCGCTGGAACATCCCCAGCCAGAATATTATCGTGCGCAACTGTGAGATGCAGGACGGACACGGAGGCGTGGTTATCGGTTCGGAAATCTCCGGAGGATGCCGCAATGTGTATGTGGAGAACTGTGAGATGGACTCTCCCAATCTCGACCGTGTGCTGCGCATCAAGACCAACTCATGCCGAGGCGGAATCATTGAGAATATTTATATGCGCAAGGTGAAAGTGGGACAGTGCCGTGAGGCCGTCATGCGCATCAACCTTGACTACGAGCCCAAGGAGAACTGCTGCCGTGGTTTCAACCCCACCGTGCGCAACGTTTATATGGAGGATGTCACCTGTCAGAAGAGCAGATACGGACTGCTGCTCAACGGACTCAGCGATGCCGACAACATCTACGACATCCATGTGCGCAACTGCCGCTTTGAGGGCGTGCAGGATGAGGGACTCAAGCGCACCGGCAAGAGCCACGACCTGCATATCGACAACGTGGTGGTCAACGGGTCGACCTTGCTCACCGAGATGCCTTTCAAGAACTACAGCGAGTGGCTCACCTACTCTGAGATGAAGCGCGTGCCGCAGTCTTACCTGCTCGATTTCTCCAACCGCCCGAAGTGGAGTTATGTGATGGGTATCGAACTGGAGGCCATGCTCGACACTTATATCGCGCACGGAGGAAAGGAAATCCTCGACTACTGCAAACTCTACACCGACACCATGATCGACGCCAAGGGCAACATACGCGGATATGAGATGCTCGACTACAACCTCGACAATATCCGTACCGGCCACTTCGTCACCCGTATGTACCAACTCTATCCCGAGGCCAAGAATCTCATCGCCATGAAGACGATGCTGAAGCAGCTCGACAAGCAGCCTCGCACCGTCGCCGACCATGTCTATTGGCATAAGGCAATTTACGCCTATCAGGTGTGGCTCGACGGCATCTTCATGGGATTGCCCTACCGTGCCCTCACCGCTCGCACTCTGTTCAAACCCAAGAAAGCCGTCAAAATCTATGATGACGCCGTCAACCAAATCAGTACGACCTACGACCGCACCTACGACCCCAAGACCGGACTCAACCGCCATGCCTATGATGAGAACCGCAATATGTTCTGGGCAGACAAGCAGACCGGATTAAGCCAGCACTGTTGGGGACGTGCCCAAGGTTGGTATACCATGGCATTGGTGGAACTGCTCGATGCCATCCCCGAGGACTATGCCCGCCGTGGTGAACTCGTCGACCTGCTCCGCAAGGACCTCGATGCCGTCATCAAATGGCAGGACAGGAAAACAGGCGTGTGGTATCAGGTGATGGATACACCTGAGGGCAAGGGCAACTACCTTGAGTCCACCTGTTCGTCGATGTTCGCATACGTCCTCCTCAAAGCCTACAACAAAGGTTATCTCACCGACAAGAAATACCTTGATGCTGGGGTGAAGGCATACAACGGCATCATCAAGAACTTCATTCGCGTCAACCCCGACAAGACCATCTCACTTACCGCCTGTTGTTCAGTGGCGGGTCTGGGTCCTGGCATCAGTCCACAGGTGGAGGCTGCCCTGAAGAAAATCAATCCCAAAGCCACAGCCAAGGAGAACAAGCGCCGCGATGGTTCGTATGAATACTATCTGAGCGAGCCTGTGCGCGACAACGACGCCAAGGGAGTGGGACCCTTCATCTGGGCATCTCTTGAGATGGAGAAGTTGGGTATGTAAAAAATAGTTTAAAATTTGGGAGATTCAGGAAAAATATATAAATTTGCTACCTTAAAAGGTACACTTATTCGGAGTTTGTTCCCAAAGGGTGCTCTCAATGATGAAAGCAAAACGTATATTTTTCCTGTTTCTCTCCTTCTTTTTCCTTCAAAGTTGGGCAGTGCCTGTGTCGCCATCGGCGGCGCAGAAAAAGGCTTGTGCATGGCTTTCGAAGGTCAGCGGAAGACAGGTGCTTTGTGAGCAGCAACCCATTGAGACAGCTACAGATAGCAAAGGTGTTCCTCTCTATCATGTCTTCAACACCGCCCATGGAGAAGGATTTGTCATCGTAGCTGCCGATGAGGGTGGCGACATCCTCGGTTACTCCACGACTGGCAGTTTTAACAAGCAGTGCATACCCTCCAACATGGATGCAGTGCTTCGTCACTACACACCTCGCCGCTCCATCAATGGGTTCAGGCGCCTACCTAATAAAGCACCAGCCCGAGAGGCCATCAGTCCGCTGCTCTCCACCCAATGGGACCAGGGCGAGTCCACCCCTCAGGGAGATGTTTACAACCAATTATGTCCAACCATCGACGGCGACCATTGCCTGACTGGATGCGTTGCCACCGCCATGGCACAAATCATGTACTATCACCAATGGCCCATCGAGGTGAGTTGTGACATCCCAGGCTATGAAACCAACAAGGTGGGTACGCTCGACCCACTGCCTGCCATCAGTTTCGACTGGGACATCATCCCTGCCAACCCCATTGGCGAGCAATCACCAGAGGCCTGCGCGGCTCTTGCCCAATTGATGTATTACTGCGGCAATTCCGTCAAGACCAACTATGGTCTGAAAAGGTCGGAAGCATATGGCAGTGATGCTGCCAGCGCCCTCACCACCTATTTCGGTTATGCCCCCACGAGATACCTCAAGTGCGACGACTATGCTCCTGAGGTATGGGATGAGATGATATATAAAGAACTGTCATGCAGCCGTCCCGTCATCTACTTCGGCTTCTCTGGAAAAGGTGGTCATGCCTTCATCTGCGACGGTTGCGACGGGGAAGGCTTCTATCACATCAATTGGGGTTGGGGTGGTCAGAGTGACGGTTTTTTCAAACTCTCCGAACTGACACCCGACCATGACGATGCTGAGGGTTTGGTGGCAGGCAACTACACCCTCAACCAACATGCCATCTTGGGCATTGCACCACACGACGAAAGCAGCGGACATATTGAGTTTGCCGACAGTGCGGTGAAAGACATTTGCATCAGCCATTGGGATGCTGACAACGACGGTGAACTGAGTTATGCCGAGGCCAAGGCGGTGCTGACCCTCAATGGCGCCTTCTCAGGTGACTCCACCTTGACCCAATTCGATGAACTGCAATACTTCACCCATCTGCAGCGGTTGGGAAAGGCAACATTCCGCGGTTGCAGCCACCTGCAGTCCATTACTTTGCCGGAAAGCCTTGAGTCAATAGGTGACGAGGCATTCAAGGGATGTGCTGCCCTGCAGTCAGTTACCATCCCCGCCAATGTCAGTTCCATCGGTGAATCGGTATTCGTTGGATGCCGCTCACTCACCCATCTGAGCGTTGCCCCTGCCAATACCTCCTACGACTCCCGCAACGGCTGTGGCGCTATCATCCATACAGAATCCAATACCTTGGTGGCAGGATGCATGAACAGCCAAATACCCAATGATGTGGAAGAGATAGGCGCATCAGCATTTGAAGGTTGCGACAGAATCGAAACCATCACACTGCCTGCCAGGTTGCGGGTGATAGGCGACAGGGCATTTGCAGGCTGTATCTCGCTTGCCACCATTCATGCCGAAAGACAACAGCCACCACAGTGTGGTGAGGATGCCTTCCTGCAATGCCATACGTTGGTATATGTGCCGAAGGGCATGAAGATGAGATACAAGACAGCGCCAGGATGGCGCAACCTCGTCATCGTGGAAGAAGAGACCGATGACTTCATCCATTGCGAGCCCTTTGCCTTCACCAAGTCCGTCGGTGGCTTGCTGCGTCTCAATCTCAGAAATAGCGATGATGTGGTGGGCGTACAGTTCTGCCTTACCCTGCCCGATGGCTTCAACATCCGCAAGGCAGGCGGACAATACGACATCCATGGCACAGAGCGTCTGTCCAAGCATTTCGTTTTCTGCAACAAGAAAGATGAGAACAGTTATCAGATTCTTGCCATGTCGATGGACCTCGACCAGATAGAGGGACATGAGGGCGCCATGATGGAGATAGGCATAGAGGCGGCAGACTCCCTCGAAGCGGGTATCTACGAGATGCGCTTCTCAGATATCACCATCAGCATCATCGAGGATGAAGACATCTCGGGAGTCAGACCGCCAGACTTCACCGAACCTATAAAAATTAGGGAGTTTGACCTCGGTGATGTCAACTGCGACCATCATGTAAATATCGCCGATGTCATGATGATTGTCAACCACATTCTGCTCTACCCCATTGAGAATTTCAATGAGGAGAATGCTGATGTCAACGAAGACCGCCGCATCGATGTGGTGGATGTGACGAAAGTGGTGCAGTTCATTCTCAAACAGCCCAAGGTGAATGCAGAGGATGACGCAGAGCCCGGTCCAGACGAACCCGAGTTGTTCGCCAACACGTCAGACATCTATACCCTATATCTCAATCAAGCCAGTCATTTCACGGCGATGCAGATGCGTATAGACCTGCCAGAAGGCGGCGACATCAGCGGCATCAGGATGAGAGGACATAACGGACATCAGGTTGTTGCCTCGCCTTTGGGTGGCAATAGTTACCGTGTGATCGTCTATAGTCCCGACGGGAGACCATTTGATTCCACTGCAGAATTGCTGGACATTGACACCAACGGGCTGGCCGACGGCATCACCATCAACGATATGGTGTTGACCAACCAACAATTTGAGACCATTGGAGTCGGTAGGGTGACTGGCATCAGGCACCCCCGAGTGTCAGAAAATGAAGAGGTGCAAGATGACTGCTACAACCTGTCGGGACAGAGAATCAGCAAGGGATACAAAGGCATTGTCATCCGAAATGGAAGAAAAATGGTGAGACGATAAAAAATTCATTTTTTTCAACCTCATTTTCAATATAATTTATTATTTTTGCAAAGATTTATCCTCACAGATGAATCCTTGCAAATCTATGCATTCCTTATACACAAACAATACCTCAATAAAACAAATTACTAACTAAAAACGAAGCTTATGAAAAAACAACTGCAACGCATGGGTATGTTGTGTCTCATGTTGTTCGCCACCCTGTGGGCAGGCGCAGCCACCACAGCCTCGTGGGACTTCCAGAACGACAAACCGGCAGGTATCTGTAAGAGCACAAACTACCAGGGCGTCGAAGCCGACATTGAGTCGGATGTGGCAGGCATCTTCATGCATGTTGATGCCACCAACGGCAAACTTTACTGCGTCGAGCGCGACAATGCGCAGTTCAATGCTGGCACCATCCTTCAGGTGCCCGTCTCGTCCAATAAGGACGAGGTGACCGTTGTGGGCTATCCCGGCTACAGCAAGTATCATTATGCCACCGAGAATCAGGTTTGCGAGAATACCACCACCCACAAAGCCACCAATGCTGAGGTGCAGCAGGGTTATGTGGAGGTCATCTCCGACGGAGGCTACATCTATTGTGTTAGTGTGGTGCTCAACAAGAGTCTCACGCCTGCTGCGGACATTACCGGCACATGGGACTACGGCAATGCAGACGTGATGGCTGAGACCATGGCTCTCTCGGGCAGCACCGCCGAAGGCACGGTGAAAGCCATCGAGGACAACGGTCTGCTGATGACCGTGGCAGCCAACGGCGCCTCATTCCGAAACAACGGCAACAACATCCAGGTGAGAAAAGGTGCAGTCTTTAAGGTGCCCGTGAAGAGCAATGAGGATGTGGTGACCGTAGAAGGCTATCCCAGCTATTCCTATTACACCATCGGTGCCTCAACAGAGGAATGTCAGAACACCACAACCTATACCGCCAAGAACGGCGATGTGGCTCAGGGATTCGTTGCCATCACCTCCACCAACGACAACAACTACTTCCTGAAAATCTCTGTCGTGCAAAAGGCTCAGCAAGAGAAGGAAGTGCTGGAGAACGTGGAGTCAACAGCCACCTTCCCGTTCAACCTCGGTACCGATGGACAGACGGCAGACTTCGGTGAGGCAGCCGACTACTTCCTTGGCAGCAAGGTGACCTACGGCAGCGGACTGTGGATTAAGGATGTGAACAACGGAAGCGGATTCGATGAGACCCGTTTTGAGCCCTATGACCAAAACAACAATGTGGATGAGACTAATGTCATCAAGTTCATCATCCAGCCCAAGCATGGTCTGACCTTTACCCCGACCTCCGTTGAATTCAAGACTACCCGCTTCGGCACTGACAACGGACTGCTCGACATCGCCTGGCTCAACGCCGACGGCACAACCGTCACGCTCGCCACCGAGGTGAAGCCCATCCGCAACAATACCGACCCGAAATTCGACAAACTCAGTTATGAGGTGAAGGGAGCCACTCCGAGCGAAGGTCCATGTGGACTGCAAATCAACCTTTACCACCTGCAGAGTGGCAAGCAGATAGGTTTTGCCGACATCGTCATCAAGGGTCTGCTCAACGGACAGGAGGCAGAAGTGCCCATCCTCAACGCATTCACTGCCAATGGTGTGGAATACATAGCCGACAACGTGTTTGAAGCCGACGGCGAACGCTATGTGGCCACCATCGAGATGTCGAAGTCTGAGAAGATGATTTCAGCAGAGAACCCACTGACCGACATCTCCGCCATAAGCGGTGAGATTGGCGAAGTTACCTACAGTGGTGATGCCACAAAATGTGAGGCTGTCATCCCCGTAACACTTGCCAGCATCACGGTCAACTATGTCGTCAACTTCGTGCAGAAACCCGACTTCACCCTGACCTATGTCGACACCGATGGCGCCACCATGGGCACACAGACCGTGGAGAAAGATGCTGCCATTGGCAAATTCGATGTTGACTTCACCACAGCCAAGGCCGAAGAGGGCTACAAGGTGCGCGGTTGGTTCCTCCGTCCCTCAGGTGGACAGAAATACCTCGTTACTGACGTGGTGACCGAGGACATCAAACTCTACGCCGTGGCTACCGAGATAGAGGAGCCCAGCGACTTCAAGAAATACAACTTCGACCTGACCAGCACCACCTTCTATCCTGAGGACCATGAAGCATTCGTTTCCGTGGGCAACGGATATTGGCATGACGTGCAGCACGGATGGGCATTCCGCAACGGCGACCGCATCGAGTTGCTCGTTGGCAAGAAAGCCAATATCTCCGTTGCCACCTGCAGATATGGTGATTCGGCAGCACAATTGGTATTCAAGAAAGCCGACGGCACTGAGATTTCCCGCATCCCCGCTGTCTCTGAGGGCGACGGTGAGATTACCGCTATCCAATATGAGGGTGAGGAAGGCAAGGTGTACATTGACGTGGAGTCGGGCGGTGAAATCTACATCCACAGCATCCGTATCGTCAACACCAACGAGACCAACTACGCCAGCCAGGGCAACTGGTATTTCGTAAAGCCTGGTGACGCCAGCAGCCTTATCGATGTCATCGATGCTGTCAACGGCATCAACGGCAACCGTGAGGCAGAGCGCTCTTTCATCTTCCTGCCCGACGGCACCTACGACCTTGGATATACTGTGCTCACCGCCATCAGCGGTCACAACATCTCCCTCATCGGACAATCGACAGAGAAGACCATTATCAAAAATGCTCCCGAGAAAGAGATAGAGGGTATCGGCACAACCGCCACTCTGCTCAACTCCGGACAAAACCTTTATTTGCAGGATTTGACGCTGAAGAACGAACTCGACTACTATGCTGCTCTCTCAAACGGTCAGGTGGGCGGACGCGCTGTATGTTTCCAGGACAAGGGCGACCGTGCCATTTTCAAGAATGTGGCCATGCTCTCCTATCAGGATACCTACTACAGCCAGAACACCAAACAGTCGTACTGGGAGGATTGTGATGTGCACGGCACTGTCGACTTCCTCTGCGGTGGTGGTGACGTTCGTTTCCAGAACACCACTATCTCACTTGAGCCCCGCAACATCGACGGCACAGGCGCACGCACCATTTGCGCTCCCACTACCACCAGCGATTTCGGCTATGTGTTCGACAACTGCAAGGTCGTTGACCTGGCCATGGGCAAGGGCGAGTGGAACTTCGGCCGCACCTGGCAGAACGACCCGATTGCCATCTATCTGAACACCACGCTGGATGCCAATGCCGAGAAGACTCTCATCAGTTCACGTTGGACCCAGAGAGGCATGAACAACAAAGATCCGAAGGTGTTTGGAGAGTTCAACACGATGAATGAGGGCGGTAAGAACATCACACCCGCCAGCAACATCATCATCTCCTTCGGCGGACAGTTTGAGACTATCCTCAGCGCTGACCAGGCTGCTGCCTACACCTACGATAAGATGTTCAAGGAGAATGCCAACGCATGGGATCCCGCCAGCATGACTATCCAAAAGGATGCTCCGGAGGCTACTTTCGCCAACGGTGAGGTAAGCTGGAAGGCTGTTGAGGGCGCTATTGCTTATGCCATCTTCGTCAACGACGTGTTTGTAGGTTTGGCTGATGCCGATGCTACCACCTTCGCCCTGACAGCCGCCGACGGTGACGTCATCACCATCCGCAGCGCCAACGCCATGGGTGGTTTCGGCGAGGCCGCCACAGTTGAGGTTAAGGAGGTTGCCATTATCCTCTCCGACAACGACAAGGGTACCCTGCCCGCCGGTGAGTATGCCAGCATTGCCTGCGACCGCACCATCCTCAAGGGTCTCAACACCGTGGTGCTGCCTTTCGACGCCACTCCCGAGGAGGTTGGAGCCAGCAAGGTGCTTGAGTATGCCGGTACCCGTATGGATGCCAGCGGCATCATCCTGCAGTTCCGCACTGTTAGCGCACTTGCTGCCAACACTCCGTATGCCATCTTCGCTGATGCAGACTACGCCATCGAGGTGTTTGAGAACAAGACCGTGGAGGAGCCGACCGACCTCACCGTGAGCGACCCTGAGTATAGTTTTGTTGGCACCTATACAGCCTACGAGAAGGGTGAGTCGCCCATCGTTGACGGCGACTTCATCGCCGATGTCGACGAGTTCACCCGTGCCAATGGCGGCAACAAGATTCGTGCCTACCGTGCCTACCTGAAGAAAGTGGGCACATCAGAGGCCAGCGTGAGCATCGCTTTCGACGATGTGGTGGTTGACGGCATCGAGGCCGCCCGTCTGCTCAACGGAATGTCGGGCGACACCATCTATAACCTCAACGGTCAGAAGGTGACCCGCACCCAGAAGGGCGTGTATATCATCAACGGCAAGAAAGTACTTAGATAATCATTCACCTAATAAAAATATTAATAACAAAAGGTTATGAAAAAGACGTATCTGATACCTGCCATCAAGACGATGCGCGTATCCACAGAGAACATCATGGGAATGACTGCTGTCAGCGGCGGTTATGAGCAAGGTACAGGCGGTGGCGGCTCCGACAATGAAGCCCGCACAGGAGCAGGATTGCTGTTCTAATCCATTTAGATGTACAACAAAAAGGCAGATTTCTTCGTGAAATCTGCCTTTTTAGTTAAATATCTCGTTTTATTTCGTTAAATTAAGGATTTTTACTTATCTTTGCAGAATAATAACCTACTTAGTAGACAAACTACACCACAACGAATCCTTCTGATTATTATTTAATCAACCTAAAATAATATCTATGTCTGGTAAATTGAAAATCTTTAGATTGGCGCTATTGTTTGCCTTTGCCATGCTGGTGGGCAACATATCGGCGCAGACAGTCAAGGGAACAGTGACCGACTCAAGCGGAGAACCCATTATCGGCGCAACTGTCATGGAGACAGGCACCCAAAATGGTGTGGTGACCGACCTTGACGGCAACTTCACCTTGCAGAACGTGAAAGGCAAGACTCTCACTATCAGTTACATCGGAATGAAGACGCTGACGGTGAACCTTGACGGTAAAGACAACTACGCCCTCGTCATGGAGGATGAGGCCTCTACTCTCAACGATGTGGTGGTGATTGGTTATGGCACCGTCCGCAAGAAAGACCTCACAGGTTCGGTATCTACAGTGAAGGGACAGGACCTGGTGAAGGTGCCAGTGCCCAACGTGAGCGAGGCACTGACTGGTAAGATGGCCGGTGTGCGCGTGATGACCACTGACGGTTCGCCTGATGCTGACATCCTGATTCGCGTGCGCGGCAGCAGTTCTATTACTGGCGACAACACACCGCTGTATGTGGTGGATGGTTTCCAGACGAAAAGCATCAGTGACATCTCACCCAACGACATTGAGGACATCACCGTGCTGAAGGACGCCTCCTCAACCGCCATCTATGGTTCTGAGGGTGCCAATGGTGTGGTGCTCATCACCACCAAGAATGCCAAGAGCGGCAAGACACAGGTGACCTATAATGGATTCCTACAGACCAAGACGGTGTCCAAGCGCCTTGAGGCCATGGATGCCTATGACTATGTAATGTCCAACTACGAGTATGCACTTATCCGAGGCACCAGCAATCTCAACTCTTTCTACAAGCAGTTTGGCGTCTACGACGACCTCTATCTCTACAAGAGCGTTGAGGCAATCGACTGGCAGGACGACATGTTCGGTGCCAACGTACTGTCGCAGAGCCATAACGTGGGTATCACCGGTGGTACCGACAAGACGAAGTTCGCACTCTCTGGCACATACGACTACAACGGAGGTCTGATGCCCGACAACGATTTCAGCCGCTACGCCTTCATGCTCAAGTTGAACCATGATATCACCGAGAAACTGAAGTTCACCCTAAAAGCCACCGTGAGCGACCAGATTGTCAATGGTCAGGGAACACAGGGCGACACCTATAAGATTCGTACCACCCAAGCCCTCACCTCTGTGGCTACAAAGGGCCTGTCGGAGTTTATTACACCCGACTTCTCCAGCATGAGCGACGAAGAGTATGAGGAGTGGCAGAACAGCCAACTGACTCTTGCCGAGCAGGCCAAGCGTTACTGGCGCAAGCGCAATCAGCGCAGGTTTGGCTTCAACGCTGCCCTTGACTGGAACATCATCAAGGAACTTAAGGGTCATGTGGAAGCTGGTTACGACTATCAGTTCAACGAGGTCAAGAACTGGTGGGGCAGCACCACCAACCAAGCCTCATATGTCGGTGGTCTTCCCCTCGCCGACTGGCGCAAGACCAACACACGT
>JAGCXX010000014.1 GCA_017961115.1 Prevotella sp.
AGCGGTACTTCGTGCCGTCCATCTCGCGCTCCTGCCATGGTGTGGGCATGGAGGTCTGGATAGTGAAGTTGGGTTTTGCCGGATGTCGCGGATGGTCTGCTGTCCGCTGCGCTGCCAAGGGTCGCTGAGCCAGGCACCATTGACTTCGGCGGGGTCGACCCAGTGGTCGAACGCCATGTCTTCGGGAGCCGTCAGTGTGATGGTGGCACCGCTCTTCCAGTAGTCCACACCGTTGAAGGGCACGTCGACCTTGCTTTCGATGGTGTAGGTGCAGCCGTCGGGTACGCTGATCTCGCGGAACACTCCCTCGCCTTGCGACATACCGAAAACCCGGGTATAGTAGCATTCGTCTAAGGTGCATGTCAAATTTTCCACTGTCCTTACGAAGGTAGCACACGAGGGGTCTGTAAATTCGGACGCCGGATCGTACATACAATGTTTGAAGGTGACAGGGATGTAGGTGTAGCCTACCATGCCGGCACAACCAAAGTTGTATAGCTTACCGGTAAATGTGCAGTCTGTGATGACAGGGTTGGCGGTGCATGTGCTTTTCACTAATCCTACAATGCCGCCGAACGATGCGTCACCATTCTCATCGAAGTACTCTTCGTCGCTGTCAAGCGTGCTGCTCACGTCGCAGTCGTCAATGGTGGTTGTCCCCTGACCATCGATTATCGAGGCAATGCCGGCTGCATACTTGTGCCTGCTGTACACCTCTCCCGTTACCTTCAGGTGGCGGATGGTGGCCCCCTGTAGGTGTACAAAGGGAGCACAATAGTCGTCGATGTAGTCCCATCCGTATTCTTTCATACCTCCCTGACTGTAGGTCAGCGTGTGACCATCGCCATCGAAGATACCGCAGAATGGTTTTTCCTCCGTGCCGACGCTTTTGCCTTCGGTATCGATGTCAACCGTCATGCGGAACACTATTCCGCTGTAGGTCTCACCGCCCGACACGTCGTCGGCCAACTGCTGCCAATCAGCATTCGTTTGAATCAGGTACGGGTCGGTGCTCGTTCCGCTGCCGTCCCAACCCCATGCTCCCTGTGCTACCGAGCACACGAGGGCAAATGTCAATAAAAATGCTTTTTTTGTCATTTTCTTTGATTCTATTTATTTTATCGGTTGGTTTGTTTCTGTGCTGCGGGCAGGATAGTCAAACGCTGGCCCGCAAGGGAGATTAGTCTTCGTGCGAATTGTCGTCCCTGAGACCGCCGCAGAAGATGATGGCTTGAGCAGGGCCTATATCTGTGTCAATCCAAACTTCCTGATAAGCTTGAAACGCCTGCCCATCTCCTTAACATCTTGACATCAAATGATTTAGCGTAGTCATTCAGAGGTGACATATTCATATTTGATGCAAAAGTAATCATTTTTTTGAAAATTGTATACATTTTTAATACATTTTTAAGGAAATGGGCTGGTTGATGGCCACGTCAGGATTCCACCCTTATTTGTCGCTGTCTATTTTAGGAAGAAAATAGAGGCTGATGAGTTCCTTCTTTTTTTCTTCCGTGATGCCTGCCAATCCTGTTTTCGCGATGTCGTCATGCTCTTGTGTTCCCTTGCGGATGATGTATTTCATATTACTTCCATCGATTGTTGCAAGCAGAAGATAATTCCCTTTGTACTGCAGTTTGATATGGAAATCTGCAACAGTATGTCCTTCGACTTGTATGGCAGATGATTCGGGGCCTTCCCATTCACCCCATGCTTTCAAATGACTGGCAATTGTCGTCTCCACTCTGCCAATCCACTGTTCGGATACATCATACTTATTTGCCACTGCACGAAAATTCCTCAACGCAACGACAACATCCCTGATGATGGCGTCAGGCCTGCGGATGCCGTTGTCACGGGCAAAGTCAATCACATCGTCGCGGGTTATACCACTCAATTTCGCTCTGATGTACAGACAGTGGTCCTCGTTGGGCAGATAGCCTCCGCTGTCGATGATGTAGGTGATGTCATAGGCAGGTGAAAGCCGCCAAGAACCATCCTTCTGCATGATGAAAGAGAAATTCTTGTTGTGGTCATCGGTGTTGTTGGCAAGGATGTTGAACACCATTCTCCGAAACACCTCCAGACAGTCTGATTCGGGAAGGTGGAGCTTGCGGCAAACCGCAATCAACTGCTCATAGCTGTCAGCATCGGGATAGATGGCGGCCAGCGTCTGCGTGTGCAACTTCTTCTCGCCGTCACGGTCAAAGCGTTTGGTCATGAAATGATTGTTGCCTTCCACCGGATAGAGTTCCGAGGGCATCATGTTGATTCCCGCAGCTGTCGCCAGCTCATAGTAGGTCATCTCCAACTCAGCAGAGCTGTATTTGGAGTTACCGAATTTCAACAGGCAGTAATCATAACCCTCCAATCCGGCTATCTGGCCACTCCTTATCTCACCCGTCTCCCTGTTGATGGCTATGATGGCTTTTGGCTGACGGCCGCCGGCACTTGTTCCGACTGTCAGCAACGACTGCATGGTGATGGATTCCTCGGGCAAGATATGTGCGTGCTCCCTTTCTGCAAAGATACGTTCTGCCAAGTCTGCCAATGATTTCACATCTATCTTTCCTGCCCTGCGCTCCCTTGTCATCTCCGGCAAGAACTCCAAGGCTCCCATGCCGCGACGTCCGATGAACGACAACTTGTCGAGCGGAGTGATGTCGGCATTGGCAAGATGGTTCTGCTGACGCCACAGGTCGAAGAGTTGGTTTCCCCAGGCATCAGGCAGGGAGTCTGCTACAAACGCAGGAAGTTTCTGGTATATCTTGGCTTCCTCACCCCAGACAGGCGCCATTGCCCTGACACCATCCACAGGAGCGACAAGAGGGGACACATTCAGTCCCTTCTTGACGAACTCAGGGTTGTACGTGAAGTACGACAGTCTGCGCCGCTCATCCCAAGCAAGCCTTCCTATCTCCTCGTCCCACAGGATTACTCTTAGTGTCTTTATCATATCGGCAAATTATTTGGAGTGACGTATCCTTTGCGCCTTCTTTTCATCCTTGCGGACGAGGTAGGGCGATTCGGGCAGTTCCGGCAGAACATCGTCCAACGCATTGACCTGTCCCACAACCTTCAGGAGCAGGATGAAAGTTGACAGCGAGATGTTGCCCGCCGTCCCGTTCTCAAACTTGTGTATGGTGGTCAGTCCAATGCCAGACTGCTCTGCCACCTCCCGTTGTGTCAAGTTGCAACGCATGCGGTATTCCTTGAACCGGCTGCCAAGCAATCTGACAAGTTCTGGTGTGGAGTATTCATATAAGTCGGCCATATCCTTTTAGTTTATATATCATTAAAGTGATATTTACTTAAAATAATTGATTGTTATCTTCAATTAACTGATATTTACGATGCAAATATACAACAAATTTTCAATACGGCAAGAAAAAGATGCGAGCAAAATCAACTAAATCTCGAAAAATCTTAGATTTAGATAATTTTGCTCAACAATTCTTCTGTTTCGATGATTTGCTACCTATGCGCTGGATTTTTTCTCCAAAGTCTTTGGAGAAACATGTCGTGCAATACTTGCACTTTGGCGAAACTTACTTCATCAGTTTGGCCCATAATAGTCGCGGAGCACAAGGGAATACCTCAGGAACTCTACGATGATTGACCGCAAAAAGAATAATATCTTTTTTTAGGTTTCTTATTCTCTGTATGTTCTCAAAAAACATGCAACTATCATTTCTTGCTTCTGTAGAATTTTTCGAGTGTGTGATAGGCATTCTCCTTTTCTGGTGAGGCAATTATCTTGGATTCCACGTCAATCTTCATGACAGGAGCAGCCTCAAGATTGTCCTTCGTGATGGCCGTCCATTGAGGTAGGCCTTTGCCATTGGGGTTGCCCGTCTTGCAGAAGTTGGCATAGTAGGTAAGGAAGAGCCTTGAAATGGCGTAGTCATCTTCATTCCAATCGTAATACTCATTGGTGTCGAGGGTTCCCATGGCGTATTCAATATCAGCTGAATGGACGGCTCCCGGAGCAATCTCAGGTTGCTGAGTCTCTGACTTCTTTTCTTCCGTGGTCTTTTCACGCACACCACCGGCAAGGGCGGCTACCTTGTCGCCCATCTTTGCCGACACCTGAGGACGGGGATGCATATAGTGATAGCGATAAACAGGTTGTCCTGACTTCGCATGGTAGTCGCAGACCTTCCAAGTGGGGAAGCCAGTGAAAAGGTCGGAGGCAAGGTCGAGACCCTTCTGACTCAGCACGTCTTCATCTGTCTCGAGTCCGTAAGCCTTGAATATCTCGTCTGTCATATCACCAAACTGCGCCTTCATCGCCTTTTTGTAGTTTTCAAGGGTAGGAGCCTGACCCCTCAGTGACTGCAAGGGAGTTCCTTCCAGTGAGTTCCATCCTGCGAGCAGAGGCACCTGGGCTTGCTGACCCTTCTCGAACACATCGTCTGCACTCTCAGTCATGAAATATCCATCGAGCACCACGTTGGCCATCCCTCTCGGTGGAAGGAGCTTTTGGAGTGAATCGGCGTTTAATGCCATAGCATCGGCAAGACTTGTTATGCCTGCCCGTTTCAGCAGTTCTGCTCCGGCAGCATCGGCATCGGCTTGGGAGGAGGGCCCATAAGGCAACACCTCGGCACCCGATGAAAGCATGGCGCCAGCAATCAGGTCTTTGGAGAGGGGAGAGCACATCAGGAGCGATACAGAGAAGGAACCAGCCGATTCTCCTACAATGGTAATCTTGTCTGGGTTGCCGCCAAAGGCAGAGATGTTCTCTTTCACCCATTTGATAGCAGCCACTTGGTCGAGGAAGCCGTAGTTGCCGCTTCCCTTATATTCGGAAGATGCCGTGAGGTCGGGATGGGCAAAGAAGCCAAACACACCCTCACGATAGTTGGCAGTCACACAAATCACGCCTTCCTTGGAGATGGAAGAGCCATCGTAACGGGGCTCGCTGCCAGAACCAGCCATCAGTCCGCCACCATTGAAATAAATCAGCACAGGCAGGGCATCGGCCGTTGTGGCCGCGGTAGTCCAAATGTTCAGATAGAGACAGTCCTCGCTGCGACCCGGACCTCTGAACGACATGTCGCCGAAGATGTTGGGCTGCATGGGGTCGTCGCCAAATTGCTTGGCTGAACGCACTCCCTCCCAAGCTTGAACAGGCTGAGGAGCCTTCCAACGGAGTTCGCCTACCGGAGCCTGAGCGAAGGGAACACCCAGGAACTTCTTCACACCGTCTTCCTCAAAACCTTGTAAAACACCATACTGGGTTTTTATTTCAAGGGAGACTTTTGTCTTCTTCTGAGTGCAGCTGGCAAGAACTGCAAAACAAGCGATGACCAACATCGCAAATACATGGCTTTTATTCATAATGATATCTGTTAATTGGGACTCTCCATTTTTTGATTATGGCAAATTCGTACTCATATTTTCTCTATTTAAGATGAATTCAATGACAGAGGGCCAATCTGGGAAATCAGGTGAGCCGATTTGTATATGCATTCCCTTAAATTCTCCCGCGCCATTTTTGGTAGAGTCATCGATGAGGTAATCACCTATGTTCAGTTCTTTGTGATGGCTGAATATCACGTTCTTGTAGGCACCGGGCAGATATTCTTTGATCCATTCTATTTTCTCCACCAATGAAGTAGGGGTGCTCCATGGCGCGGTCGAGAGAATGTACACATCAAAATACTTTGACAGCAGATTGTAGGACTCTATAGCTTTAGGCATTGGTTTCAGACTCCTGAAGAAACCCTTGATGCGCTTTCCGTCCTCAGGACTCACATTCCTTGCCTTGACCTCTCTCAAATAATCCGCCAAGGTGTTGTCCATGTCAATGTAAATAATCTTTTTCATATTCATGCTTCTCGATTCTTTTTAGTTGTTCATGCGGTAAAACAATTGCAAATATAGTCATCTCTCTTCATAAATTCAATCTTTTAACATCATTTAAGGGAGTAAAGAATTTTTGCAGGAAAAGTTGCTATATTCTCTATTTAGCGTCCCGTCTCGTCCACGATACCAGTAATAGCATAATGATTTTAAAAGGTCGCAGTATTGCCTCACTTTTTCAGTCGTCAGCCATTTCTGCTCCCATGCTGAGGAATTCACGCTCAATGCTGCGATCCAGTGCATGGCTCAGCTTCGCCTTCTTTGTCCAGTAGCGTGCCTCGCAGAACAACTGGTCCATTTCTCTGCTCATCTGCTTTCTGACCTCGGGGTCGGACTCGGTCTCCAGCCTTCTCTGCAAATCCTTGGCTTTCTTTCGTGCCTCACGTCCTTTCTGCCGCATCTCATCCTGAGACATCGGAGTATTCAATTTTTCTTGCAAGTTTTGATGGTTCATTTCTATCGATATGAGTTTGTTTGAATCTTTTTGTTACCTGCTTTTGTCTCAGAATCCGATTTTCTTCTGCTCCATGCATTCCAACCGCTCGTTGTCGCAGTGTTCGATGAGCATGGCGAGGGTGTCGCTGGAGTTTCCGTGCAGGATACAGTCGATGTTGTAGTGGCGGGCGATGTTCTCTATCGGCCCGCCGCTGAGGTCGAAACGTGCTGCCAGCGTGGCGGCGTCCTGCTCTGTGAGTTCGGGTATCATCTGCGTCCATATCTTCTGGCGGACAGCGGCGTCGGGCTTCTCAAACCTGATCTTGTAGAGGAAGCGGCGCTCAAAGGCACGGTCGAGGTTCTGCTGCAGGTTGGTGGTGGCAATCATGATGCCGTCGAGCGACTCCATCTCCTGCAGTATGATGTTCTGGATGGAGTTCTCCATCTTGTCCACCGCACTCTGTGCTCCGTTCTTGCGGATGCCGATGATGGCGTCGGCCTCGTTGAACAGCAGGATGGGCGTCTGTTTGGCTGTCTTCACCATCTCGCGGTAGCGGTCGAAGAGTGCCTTGATGTTCTTCTCCGATTCGCCCACCCATTTGCTCTTGATCTGCGGCACGTCCACCACCATGATGTTGCGTCCTGTCTGGCGGGCCAATTGATACACCGTCTCCGTCTTTCCCGTGCCTGGCGAGCCATAGAACAGACATGCGAAACCGTTGCGGAAACCCTTGTCCCTCATACGCTCCTGCACCTTTTTGAAGTTTTCTGGCTGTAGGAAAGAGCCGAGGTCGCTTACCTGCCGTCCGATGCTCTCTGAGAAGAAGAGTTCTTTCTCCGTCAGTTGTTCCACCTCCATCATGTCGGCGATTTTCTCCTCCGTCGTGTTGATTTTCAGTTCTGCCAGCAACACGCGCTTAGCATCTTCTGTCAGTTTGTAACGGGTGTTGTCGGCGATGCCGTCCTCACATCGGTGCTCTATGATTTTCCTCTTCATCAGCCAGTGCTCACCGCTGCGCAGTTCGGCCTTGGCGTTATTGAAAAAACAGTTGCTTTCGAAGGCATCCCTCATCTGATTGAAACGGATGTCGTCATCATCGTTGTTGATGAGCAGATGGCAGAAGAGCGTCACCAGCAGCGTGTCCTCATCGTTGAGATAATATTCCTTGAGATGCCTCACGAACCCCACTTGTGGGTTGTCATCAAACAGTTTCTGGAGTTCCTCACGCAGTTCCTTGGCAGAGATGGCGTCCTCGTTGAGGTCCTCGAACCATAGGTCGAGCAGTTCGAACATTCTGGCGCAGTCGAGTCCGGTGCGCTGCGGCAGTTCATACACCTCGTTGTGCTTCAGGCAGCGGATGACGGCGGTGGGCACGTCGAAATCGTCCTCGTCCTTTACGTCACGATAACGAAGCAGGCGACGGCGCACCAGTGCGTCGATGTCGGCGGCAAAGCCGAGCGCGCTGATTTTGTTGATGTCGAGATATGAGGCAAGGTCGTCATAGTCCACGCGGCGTGGCCCCTTCTCCATGCAGATGCAGAAGAGCACGGCCTGTCGCTCACTGATGCCGTAGCTCTTGCTAAGGAATTCTATTTCTTTCTTTGCCTTCCGCATGAAGGCAGCACTCATCTTCGAATCCTTCGACAGTTCCACCACGCGCTCGATGGCTTGGAGCAGTGTCATTTGCTTCTTTTCTGCTTTCTTTGTTGTTGCTTTCTTTTCCATTTTTTCCGTTGTGTTGATGATTGTTCTTCTTTTGGTTGCATGAATGCCCTGAAAGTGCCCTCAGGCGGCAAGACCCACAGGCGCCTGCTGTCTTGGGATAAGATGAAGATGCTTTGTCATTTTTCTGATGAGAGAAGTAGTCTCGCTGTTGGAGAGGTCGAAGATGGTGAGGACATAGACCTCATTGCTGAGTGTGGAGTTGAAGCACACCCTTTTGTTGCTGAGATACTTCTGGATTTTTGAAAACAGGTTTTGGGAGCTTGTGGAAATTGTTGTCATATTCCTGAATGTTTTTAATGATTAATGATTGATTGTTTGGATTAAGAATATAGTAACAGAATAAAAAAAAATCAATAAAAGCCCCAACTTTTTTTGAATTCATTTAGGATTAGGTTATGATGGCTTGTTTTCATTTTGTCAATCTTTTGTTGACGATAACAATATAGTCATATCATGAGAATAATTCAAAACCTCCAGGCAGTTATTCATGGCGATTGTTTGGTTCTTGTGAAGTGACTGAAAAAAAGAGTGTTGGAGTTGTGCAATTGCTGAAAAGTTATTATATTTGCATATCAACTATATGAAACAACTAAGTAATCAACATTAGCCAATGAAAAAGCAAATTTCAATTTGGATACTTTCATTACTGACAGCCCTATCGATAACGGCGCAGCCCATCACATCGGGAAAGCACACCCGTGTTGAGACTGTTTATGGCACCGTTGAAGGCTATCAGGACGGCAGCATCTTCACGTTCAAGGGCATCCAGTATGCCAGGGCAGAGCGTTTTATGCCGCCACAAGCACCAGAGAAGTTTACGGGTGTCAGACAGTGCAAAGTATATGGGCCGCAAGCACCGCAGAATGAGAGTTTAAAGTGGAACGACCGCAACAGCCAGACGGACTATGGATTTGGCAACCAGTTCACTGTGGAACCGATGGACGAGAAAAGTTGCCTCGTGCTGAACGTCTGGACACCAGGCATCAATGACGGCAAGCGTCGCCCTGTCTTCGTGTGGATTCACGGTGGAGGTTATACAGGCGGGTCGTGTCATGACTTGCCCTGCTACGAAGGGCGTGCTTTGGCTGAAGCAGGCGACATCGTGGTGGTGAGCCTGAACCATCGTCTGAATGTTCTGGGCTATGCCAACCTTACCGGCCTTGGAGGCAAGTATGCGCAAAGTGTAAATTTGGGCCAACAGGATATCGTGAAGGCTTTGGAATGGGTGCGTGACAATATCGCCTTTTTTGGCGGTGATTCCAACGAGGTGACTATCGGTGGACAGTCGGGCGGGGGAGGGAAGGTCTCCACGCTTATGGCCATGCCTTCTGCCAAGGGACTGTTTAAGCGCGCCATTGTGCAGAGTGGCTCATCACTGCGCCAGGCACTGCCGGAGCAGACACGACCCTTTGGCATCGCCTTCGCGCAGGAATTGGGACAGCCCGCCACTGCCGAGGCTGACTTCTCAAAGTTCACCTACGAAGAGTTGAACTATGCGGTCAGCCGTTTGAATCAGCGTGGCATACGCAGCGGTTTCTCACCAGTGGTTGATGGAGAAATCTTACCGCAGCATCCCTTCGAGCCTGCATCGCCCATCTCGAAAGATGTGCCTATGCTCATCGGCACCGATTTCAATGAATTCACCTTCGATATCAGCCGCGACATGACATGGGAAGAAGCCGAAACCGCCGTCCGCCAGAGACAGGGTGACAGAGCCGACCAATATATCGCTGCATTTAAGAAAGCGTATCCTAATGCCGAACCAAAGGAGATGACCTATGTTGACACGGGTTTCCGGGCAGGAGCCGTCAGACAGGCTGCGGCGAAAGCTGCACAGGGTGGCGCACCAGCCTACCTCTACCTGTTCACATGGAAACCCGAGAGCAATGCACTCGGTGCCTCGCATGGTATGGAACTGCCCTTCATGCTGCACAACGTCAGCCTGCAGCGTGAGATGACAGGTGCCTCGCCTGCAGCCTACAAGTTCGAGAAGTTGGTCAGCAGCATCTGGCTGGCTTTCATCAAGACTGGTAATCCCAATATAAAAGGACTGCCAAAGTGGGAGCCCTATAATGAACAGACGGGCGTGACCATGATTCTTGACAACAAGTGCTACCCCCTGCAGCACCATGACAAGGAACTCATGCAAATGAGTCGCAGTATTTGGTAACATCTTAATAGTATATATAGTGATGATGAAAAAGACATTGATAGCTGTGATGCTGACAAGTGCCTTCACCGTATGGGCACAAGAGCCGGTCCGCATCGACCTCAGCCAGAAAGGGGCTGTGGTGTCACCCAATCTCTATGGCATCTTCTTTGAGGAAATCAGCCATGCCGGTGACGGTGGACTTTATGCCGAATTAGTGCAGAACCGCGGCTTCGAGGAACACGTGTTGCCATCGGGCATGACTTATAAAGATGGGAAGGCCTACGCGCCTGACGCCATGAACTATGAGCACCGAAACAACCGTAATTGGAATATCCCCTGGAATCTGGAGGAGAAGAAGATGACGGGATGGCGCGTGACGGGCGAGAAGGCCACTGTCTCTGGCGAAGTAGTGGAGACGACATCACCGCTGCACGAAAACACACCCCACGCCATGCAGCTCAGCATTGTAAAGGTGCAGAAAGGAGGAAAGGCCGTTCTGACAAATACGGGTTACTGGGGTATGGGACTGAAGGCTGGCGAGCGTTACGACCTTCGCTTCTATGTGAAGTCTGCCAATTACAATGGCAGCATCACCGCACGATTGGTGAATGGTGATACCGGCGCATCACTGGGCTCAGTTACTTTTGCCAACAAGCAGATTAAGGAATGGACGGAACTGACCGCCACACTGACCGCTGAGGTCACGGTTGCCAAAGGTGAGCTGGCGCTGGAGTTCGACAAGACTGGCACGGTGTTCGTAGACTATGTCTCGCTCTTCCCGCAGAACACCTTCAAGGGCCGCAAGAACGGACAAAGGGCCGACGTGGCACAAATGCTCGTGGACCTGCATCCGAAATTCATGCGCTGGCCTGGCGGCTGCATCGTCGAGGGTGCCACGTATGAGAACCGTGTGAAATGGAAAGAGACTCTGGGCGACCCTATGACGCGGCGCGGCGAATGGGATGTGTGGGGATACCGTGCCACTTGGGGGATGGGATACCACGAGTTTCTGCAGTTCTGTGAAGACCTCGGAATGGATGCCATGTTTGTGAACAATGCCGGTATGTCGTGTTCCGTGCGCAACGGTGACTTTGTGAGCAGCAACGAGGATATGGAGGCTGTCGTCCAAAATTTCCGGGATGCCATCGACTATGCCCTGGGCGATCCTGCCAAGAACAAGTGGGCAAAGATGCGTGCTGAGGCTGGACATCCACGCCCCTTCCCGCTGAAGTATGTGGAAATAGGAAACGAGAACGTTGGTCCTGAATATGTCACCCATTTCAATTACATCTTCAAAAAGCTGAAAGCGGAATATCCGCAAATCACATTCATCAACACATTGGGACACACCGACCCATTGTTGGCGCAGATTCCCGGCGACTACATGGTGGACCCCCACTGGTATCGCAACCCCGACTTCTTCTTCAACAACAACCACCTCTTCGACAATGCACCACGCACACACGACATCTACGTGGGTGAGTATGCATGCAATGGTGGGGTGGGAGCCGGCAACTTGCTGGCAGCCATCAGCGAGGCTGCCTTTATCATGGGAATGGAGCGCAACAGCGATGTGGTAAAAATGTCATCGTATGCACCGCTTTTTGAGAACGAGAACCGACGCGACTGGCCCTGCAACCTCATCCACATCAATAGTTCTGAGGTTTATGGCCGTGCCTCTTACTATGTGCAGCAGATGGCTGCAGAAAACCGTCCCACATACAATGTGTTTGTCAGCGAGCCTACCACCGCAGGTGAGGCTTTGCCTTTCTCCCCAGGCACCATTGGCTTGGGCAGCTATGCCACGCAGTGTGAGTACCGCAATGTCAAAGTGACTACCGCTGATGGCAAGACAATGACTTGCAATCCTTCTCAGTTCCAAAAACAACGTGGCGAGTGGATGGTGACGGACAACACGATTGCACAAACCAGTAACGAGCAGCTTACCCTCTCGCTGCTACCTTCGTTCAGCAGCAATGACTATACATTGGAACTGCAGGCACGCAAGACAGGCGGCATGGAGGGCTTCTTCATCTATTATGGTATGGATGAACACGGACGAAATGGTTATGCAGTGAACATCGGCGGATGGAACAACCGCACTTCTGCCATACAGCCTGTACGTCGTGGACGTACCAGCGATATCTTAGGTCAACAAGTTGCGCAGACGGTGGAGACCGACAAGTGGTATGATGTGAAAATCATTGTCAAACCCCAACTCGTCACGCTCTTCATGGACGGTCAGGAAATCCTCTCTGCCAAGCCAGCAGCCCAGACCCGCCATTTCTGTCAGACGGGATACGACGAGGCTGCCGCCGAACTTGTCATCAAAGTGGTCAACGGCACCGACCAGCCCTATCTCCGCTCATTTGTCATCGATGGAGCAAAAAATGTCATGCCCACAGGGCGTGTCATTACGCTCAGTGGCAACGCCAACGATGAGAATTCTTTTGCTCAACCCACAAAACTTGCCCCGCAAACCTCCCTTTTCGGGAAGTTCGGCAAGCAGTTCGACTATGAGTTCGCTCCCATGTCGTTCACCATCATGAGGGTGAAGGTTGATGGTCTTGCGGTCCCAACTCAGACGGGTAATGCCCAGGAACGCCGACGCGGATTCCAACGAGAAGGATTCCAGACGGAGACACCTATGGTACACGACCCCGTGATGGCTAAGGATGGCGACACATATTACATCTATGCCACGGGCATGGGAATCCAGCAAATGACATCGAAGGACCGCAAAACATGGACAGTGTCGCGCCAACCTGTGATGTCTGTCATTCCTGGCTGGACCAATGACTCTGTCCCAGGTTTTGGCAATCACGTCTGGGCTCCTGATGTAATCAAGTGGCACAACCGTTGGTGGATGGCATACAGCTGTTCCACATTCGGTAAAAATGGCTCGGCTATCGGTCTGCTTAGCAGTCGCTCGCTGGGTTCCAATATGTGGAAGGACGAGGGCTGCATCGTTTCCTCGCACGAACGGAAACGGGGCGCCGACGGAGAGGTGACAGGTGACAACTGGAATGCCATTGACCCGAACTTCGTCATTGATGACAACGATACGCCATGGCTCGTCTGGGGGTCGTTCTGGGACGGCATACAGTTGGCCCGCCTTGACTCCACCATGCATATCGCCAAAGGTGTCAAGCCTCGCACTATCGCACGCCGATATGACCCTAACTACAAACCTTCTGAGTCGAACCCTACCTCAAGATATGCTGGCACTAACGCCATCGAGGCACCGTTTATTTTCAAACACGGTGGATATTACTACCTTTTCGTTTCGTGGGACTACTGCTGTCGTGGCGCTAAGAGCAACTACCGAGTGGCAGTTGGACGAAGCAAGAGCGTCGAAGGACCTTACCTCGACCGCACAGGCAAGGATATGGTAAACGGTGGTGGCACGCTTTTCTTGGAGGGCGACAAGAAGGTCTGGGAGGCTGCAGGACACAGTGCTGCCTACAATTTCGATGGTGAAGACATCTTCATCTGTCACGGCTACAGTGCCACGCAGAATGGCTCTGCCATGCTCATCCAGCGTCCAATCATTTGGACTGCAGATGGATGGCCGGAGTTGAGGAAGGAAGACGGTAGATGATACTTTAAGATTATTCTTCCTCTTTCATTTTGAAATGCTGACAATAATATGTACCTTTGCAGCACAATTTCATTACCCTTTTTACTCCAATGAGAAAATTTGTTACTTTCATTTTAGTTCTGTTCGCAGCAATGGCTGTCCAGGCTGCAGTAATCACTGTAACCGTGAGTGATACCCGCTATCAGACGATAACGGGTTTTGGGGCTGCATGCTGTGATGGTGCCATGTGCCCATTCGGCAGCGACACACAACCGGTAAAACTGCTCTATGGCCCCACATCAAAAATCGGCCTCAACATCATGCGTATGGAGATTTCACCCAACTTCGTTGGCGACATCGTTGTGCCTGAGTGGAACAATTGGGACTCTCCTTACGATTGGAAAGGTTCGTTGCCGTCGGCTAAGATAGTCAAGCAGCGCGGTGGCATCGTCTTTGGTACGCCTTGGTCACCCCCGGGCGATTACAAGACCAATGGAACGGCACAGGGTGGCAACAGCGATGACCAGGGCAACAAGCGCGGCGAACTGCGCCAGGATTGCTACGATAAATTCTTCCCGTGGCTGAACACGTTTTTGGAGTACATGAAGAAGAACGGTGTCGATGTCGACGCGGTGTCCATACAGAACGAACCCGACTGGTGGGTGAATTATTCTGGATGCCTATATACACCACAACAGCAACTCAACCTTGTCAAAAACTATGCACATATGCTCGATAGGGAGAAATACAATGGTGTGCGTCTCATCAGTGCCGAACCGCTTGGCTTCGACCCCAGCTATTCCAACCTGCTCTTGAGAGATGAGGTGGCTCGTGACCAAATAGACATCATTGCTGGGCATCTCTACGGTCATCCACCTCTCGGCAACATGAAGAGTGCTGCCACCCTGGCTGCCCAATACGGCAAGGAAGTGTTGATGACGGAGCACTCCGTGACCGACAACATCGAACGTCTGCCCAACTGGCATGAGCAACTGCTCTTTGCCGAGGAACTGAATGAATGTATGCTGGCTGGCTGCACGGGCTACATCTACTGGTATATGCGCGCCCATTGGGCGTTTGTCGGTACGGGCGAGACGAAGTATAATCCAGGCAATACAAAAAACACGTTGCTGCCACGTGCCTATGTCATGTCACATTTCTCCAAGCATGTCACCGGCTCCACACGTCTTGGAACAACATCCAGCGTGGGCACGGGCACCAACTCGGCTTTTGAGACATCTGCCTACATCAAGGGTGATTCCCTTATCGTCATGGCTATTGACACCACCAAGAATGCCCACGACCTGAAGCTCAAGCTGCCCTATAAGGTGAAAAGTGGCACCCACCTGTTGTCTACTGCCAATAATTCGCTCTTGAATGAATCTCAAATCGACATCAGCGAGCCCGTGGATGAGGTGATGGTTGCCTTGCCGGCACGAAGCCTGAATACCTATATCTTCAAAATTGACCAAGGCAGCGCTGCCATCAGAGACATAACGCCGGCTGGAGAGTCTTCCTCTAAGGCATATTACGATTTGAGCGGTCGTCGATTGAATCAGCCTCGTGGACTATGTATTGAAAGAGGTTCCAATGGTTCTTCTCGGAAAGTCTACATTGATAATTGACAATCCGCTTCGATATTCTATCCTTACGTCATCCTATCTCGCTCAGCTCAAGCCAGCGCATGCTCTTATCATCGAGTTCTGCCTTGAGTAGGGGAAGGCGTTTGCTCATACGGGTGATTTCATCGATATCTACGGTGCTGCCGCAGAGTGCTTCCTCAATGCGCTTCTGTTCTTCCTCAAGGGCGGCAATGTCCTTTTCCAACTGAGCAAACTCCACCTTCTCCTTGTAGGTCATCTTGCGCTTCTCGGTATTGCGGTACTCCCGCTTGGGGCGCTTGTCGGCCATCACTGCTGTGCTTTCTTCTTTGGGGCGGAGGGCACACCATTCGCGATACTGAGTGTAGTTGCCGGGGAAATCCTTGATTTCACCATTGCCCTTGAACACGAGCAGATGGTCCACCACCTTGTCCATAAAATAGCGGTCGTGGCTCACAACGATGACGCAGCCGGGGAAGTCGGCGAGATATTCCTCCAAAATCTGCAATGCCTGGATGTCGAGGTCGTTGGTAGGCTCATCGAGAACAAGAAAGTTGGGATTGCGCATCAGCACAGTGCACAAGTAGAGCTTGCGACGCTCGCCACCGCTGAGTTTATAGACGTAGTTGTATTGCTGGTCGGGAGTAAACTGGAAATGCTGGAGCAGTTGGGTGGCGGTGAAGTGTCGCCCACCGCCGAGGTCGATATAGTCGGCAATGTCGCGTACCACGTCAATCACCTTTTGTTGCTCATCAAAATGAAGGCCTTCCTGTGAAAAATATCCGAAACGCACTGTCTCACCGATGTCAAAACGTCCTGAGTCAACGGGTTCAAGACCGAGCAGAAGTTTCAGGAAAGTAGATTTACCCGTGCCGTTGTTGCCCACGATGCCCATCTTCTCAAAACGGGCGAAGTTGTAGTAGAAATCCTTGAGCATCACTTGGTCGCCCCATGACTTCGAGACATACTGGCATTCGAAAATCTTGCTCCCGATATACACATTAGAGGATTTCAGTCGCATCTGTCGGTCCTCGATGCGCTGCTTTGCCTTGCGCTCCAGTTCATAGAATGCGTCCTCACGGTACTTAGCTTTGTGCCCACGTGCCTGGGGCATGCGCCGCATCCATTCCAGTTCGCGGCGGTAGAGGTTGTTGGCGCGCTCTATCTCAGCGCGTGCCACATCGATGCGGTGCTGTCGTTTCTCCAGATAGTAGGCATAGTTGCCGCGGTAGGTGTATAGGGTGTGGTCATCGAGTTCGATAATGGTGTCGCACACGCGGTCAAGGAAAAAACGGTCATGGGTCACCATCAGCAACGTTTTGTTGCCGCGTGACAGATAGCCCTCCAGCCATTCTATCATGTCAAGGTCGAGATGGTTGGTTGGCTCGTCGAGAATCAAAAGGTCGGGTTCGGTGAGCAGCACGTTGGCGAGGGCGACACGCTTTTGCTGACCGCCGCTCAGTTGTCCCATCGGTTGTTGAAGGTCGCGTATCTTCAGTTGGGTAAGCACTTGTTTGGCGCGGAGTATCTTTTCGTCGTCTCCTTGATGGTTGAAACAAGCATCAAGTACTGTCTCGTCGGGGTCGAAACGTGGTGACTGCTCCAGATAACCTACCTTCAGGTCACGGCGATAGATGATTTCACCACTGTCGTAACCTTCCTTGCCGGTGAGGATAGACAGCAGAGTAGACTTGCCCATGCCGTTTCTGGCTACCAATCCTACGTGTTGCCCCTCGCTGATGGAAAACGAGAGGTTGTCGAAGAGCAGTAGCGCACCGAAAGATTTCGTCAGACCTTGGACGTCAAGATAGGCATTCATGCTGGTGGGTTAGGGTTGGGCGATGTCTTTGTTGATGCTGTCAATGTAGGCCAGCAACTCTTCTCTGCCAGTGCGCTTCTCGCTGCTCGTTACGAAATAGGGGGGCAGTTCTTCCCATTCCTCACGTAGGGCGTCCATAAAGCGCTTGACGCTCTCCTGTGCTTTCATATTGGAGAGTTTGTCGGCTTTGGTAAATACGATGGAGAAGGGGATGCTGCTCTGTCCGAGCCAGTTGATGAACTGGCGGTCGATGGCTTGTGGCTCCAGACGTATGTCGATGAGCACAAATACATTGGCAAGTTGCTGGCGTAGAAGCAGATAGGATGATATCATATTCTGTATCTTCTGCTGCACACTCTTTGAGCGCTTGGCAAAGCCATAGCCAGGAAGGTCAACAAGATACCACTCGTGATTGATGAGGAAGTGGTTGATGAGCAATGTCTTGCCGGGTGTTGACGAGGTCTTGGCAAGCCCCTTGTGGTTGCAGAGCATATTGATGAGACTCGACTTGCCCACGTTGGAGCGGCCGATAAACGCGTATTCGGGTTTGAAATCTTTGGGGCAGCTCTCGAGGGTGGGACTGCTCAGTGCGAAGGTGGAGGTTTTGATTTCCATATTTTAATATTTTTATTTGGGTCGTTGGAGTTTCTTGATGCGCCGTTGGGGTTCTTTGGCATCGGGCCAGAGTTCAAGCGCTTTGCGGTAATTGGCTATGGCAGCGTCTGGCATGCCTTCACGCTCACAGTCCTTACCCATCAGCGTATATTCGGCTGCAAGTCGTTGCAGGAAGTCGGAGCGTCCGACTGCTGCCTCACGCAACTGGCGGTTCTCCTCACGCAGGGAGAGCAATTGGTTGAGCTTGCGACGGATGAAACGGCGGATGACAGGCTTTTCCAGGTCGTAGCGATGATGGATAGCCTTGAAGAAGTTGTCGAGAAAGGCATCGGCGTCACTGTTGTCGAGTGCGGCGACGGCATCGTGATATTCCTTGTCGGCCATCGACTCCTCAAGGGCGGCGTTGATGATGCGCTCATCGTTGTAGGAACGTGCAAACCTCACTACCTCGGAACGGACGAAGATGTCGGAGTAGCGGATGGGCTCCTTCAGGCAGATGCCTTCCAGCGACTGGCAGCGCGAGAGGGCGACGTAAGTTTGTCCTCCGGCAAAGGCTCCGCCCGACAGGTCGATGTCGACATGGCGGAAGGTAAGTCCCTGACTTTTATGCACGGTGATGGCCCATGCCAGGCGGAGTGGGAACTGGATGAATCGGCCTATCTCCTCTTCCTCGATTTTCTCCTCTTCCTCATTAAAGGTGTAGCGCATATTGCTCCAGATGTCGCGGGTCACCTCATACTCATCACCCTCGTCGGTGCGGACGGTGAGAATCTCCTCTCCGTCATCGTCGGTGTCTATCATCGTGATAGTGCCGAGCGTGCCGTTCACCCACCTGCGCTCCATGTCATTTTTCACAAAGATAACCTGCGCTCCAACTTTCACTTCCAGTTCCATGAGCGTGGGAAGGCTGGTGGTGGGAAACTCTCCCTCAAGTGTGCCGTGGAGAATGGTCACCTCGCCTGGCAACTCGTTGAGATGCTGCTCGTTGATGTAGTCGACGGTGTTGCGGCGGGTCGAGAGCGTGATGGAGAGACCGTCGCTCCATTCATTGCTTTTGCCTACCCGTTGGTTGAGTTGGAAGAGTTCCGACTGAGTGACTTGGTTGGTGCGGATATGGTCGAGAAGGGCAACAAACCGTTGGTCGTCCTGACGATACACCTTGGTTAGTTCGATGCTCACCAAGGTCATTGTCTGGAAGATTTTGGCATCGAAGAAAAACTGAGACGGATACCACGGACGCAGCAGTTGCCGGTCTTCCTCGCGTACAACAGGTTCCAATTGGTAGATGTCGCCAACAAAAAGCATCTGCTTGCCACCGAAGGGTGTATAGCGGTTGCGGGTGTAAATGCGGAGCACCTTGTCGATGAAGTCAATGATGTCGGCACGCACCATGCTGATCTCATCAATGATGATGAGTTCCACCTCTCGTATAAGTTTGCGCTTCTCACCGGTGTATTTCAGCGACTCCCGGATGTTGCGTTCTGAGAAACGCACGTCATTAGGAAGAAGAGGATGGAAAGGAAGTTTGAAAAAACTGTGGAGTGTGCTGCCACCCACGTTGATGGCGGCAATGCCGGTGGGGGCGAGCACCACATGCTTCTTCTTCGTTGTTTCGCAAATGTGACGCAGCAATGTTGATTTGCCAGTCCCAGCCTTGCCAGTGAGGAAAAGACTGTGATTGGTGTATTGCACTAGTTGCAGCACTTTCTGCATCTCGGCATTCTCGGTGTCTATCTGAATGGCTGCTGACAAGGGTCGGGGTTATTCGTCGATAATAAACTCAAGTTCTTCCTGGTCGGGGGTGTAGAGGTCG
>JAGCXX010000114.1 GCA_017961115.1 Prevotella sp.
GAAAAAACCCTTAACGAATTGTCTACCATATGCCCCAACAGATACCAACGCTGTCGGTATAACTTCAAGCAATATGGCTCTAACAAATAACTTTTGGCTTCCATGTCATTGTACTTCTTGTATGAAATAGATAATTTCCTTTCGTTTTTCATGGCTTTCAGAATGGTTTGCAGATATCCTTTTGTGGATGGAACATTTTCTAGAACGATGCGATTCTGCAAACTAACGCTTTCACGAATTACATTGCTAACTGTAATTGTGGAAAGCATCCAATTTTGGATAGAGTTTTCTTGAAGTACTTTGGCATTGCTGATATAATATTTATAGCCATTTTTTTTAGTACAGTCGATAATCAGACCAAAGATTTCTTGAATGGCGTCCTTATGGCGATTGAATGTAGAGCGAACCATGGGCAAGCCACCGCTCATCTCGGTTTTCACCCACAATTGATTGATCTCTTTCAAGGAGATATAGCCTGTATGATAGATGGTTTCTACAAGCCAGGTGTATTGGTTGAATTGGTCGTAGATTTTCATAGAATTGGTTTTTGCAAAGTTACGAAAAAAATGAAACAATGTTGTTCTATTTTGTTTTTTTATCAAACTATGCTTAAGAATGTTCAGAAGATAAAAAAATGAAGTGCATGGAGAAGATAGTCCCAAACTCCTAAACTCCAAGAATCCCAAACTTCTATAACTAACCAGCAAGGGTGTCACATATTGCGCTACAGTTGTCGTTTTTGGTCTGCTTTTTAGGGTATTGTCCTCAAAATTTGCTATATTTGTAGTAAATAATAAAGAAAAACACCTACGTCTCCATCCATAGCGAACTTCTATTTTGATTTAATCAGATAGTGAAAACCAAAATAAGCCCACTGATTTTCGGCTGTTTTGCCAAAAGTCAGTAGGCTTGTTGTACTCTACAGCATGTTGAATCACAGATGGCTGGTATTTACAATACCAACCTGAATCCTACATCTTCAAAACACCAATCTTGATGAACACTTTCACGCCATGAGACGCGGCTATGGTCAATGGAAGCGGCTCCTCTTATCACACGTAAATAACCATGGCTTACCCTTGGATTCACATAGGATGACGAATCATAATCCTTGTAATAGTCATCACAAAATTCCGCCACATTTCCTGACATGTCGAATAGACCGAGTTCATTAGGACGCTTTTGTCCAGGATATTGGACAGATCCATTGATAAAAGCCACAGTTTCACAGTCATCACTTCCTGCATATTTGAATCCGTGGCTCATACGTCCACCTCGGGCAGCATATTCCCATTCTGCCTCTGTCGGCAATCGGAATTTCAAACCTGTCAACTGATTGAGTTGGTTAATGAAATCCTGACACATGTCCCAAGACAGCCCTGTCATTGGCATGAGGCCATCGTCATTGGCAATATGTTCCAAACTCTCAAAAAGGTCATCGTCATCCATCACGTCACACCATTGTTCAACGGTTATCAAATAACGGCTGATGGAGAAGGAGGAGAGCGTCACTTGGTGGGCCGGCTTCTCATTCTGTTTGGCATCATTGCCTTGTTCGGGTGTGGCCCCCATGATGAATGTGCCTCCTTCTACCTTCACCATATTCTCAATGAGTCTGGTGATGGATTCTGATAAGTCCTTTTTAAGGATATTTTGTTGATTTTCGTTTCCAGTTGTCTGACCATTCCATTTGCTTCCGCATTTGGGGCAAAAATTAGCATCGGCTGGTATGTTGCGATAGCCGCACTGAGGGCAGACGGCTTCCCATTTATGGCCACAGTAGGGGCAGAAGACGTATGAGTCATCCATCGTGTGGTGGCAGTTAGCACATGTTTTCATTGGCAAAAATGTTTTTCAAATAAGCAAGGTAAATTATCATTTGAGTGCAAAGATAGTGAAAGCCGAGTACAATGCAAAACAAAAACGGAGTTTTGTTTTCATTGCCGAGGCGCCTCCTATCTTCAATGCGAAGCATCAAAGTAGTGAAAGCCGAGTACAATGCAAAACAAAAACGAAGTTTTGTTTTCATTGTCGAGTAACAGATTGGGCAACACTCAAAATGATGCCCCGAATATCAATATCAACACAGAGGCACAGAGATACAGAGTTTTTATTTTTCTCTGTGTCTTAGTATCTCTGTGTTATATTTTTATATGATAGGCGCATCCTATCTTCGATGCGAAGCATCAAAGTTGCCGCACGATGATTCAGAAGGGAAAGAGCGAGAGCGGTTCTTCATGGTTTTGGGACTGTTTATCGTTTGGATGGACCGCTCGATGGCCCACTGCTGGGCTTCGCGGATGTAATCTGCTGAAGTGGGACGAGGTTGGTAGTGGTTGTTGGATGATGGTTGGTAGAAATTGTCGTCATTTCTTGCCCATCTGGCGAGGCGGAGAGCGGTGCTCCAGGTACGCTGTAGTTCAAAGCGCATCTTGGTGTTTGAGCGGTTGGGCTCAGTCCAGTAGTCGGCAAACTGACTGAGCATCTCCTGACCATAGCGGGTGGCGAAGGTCTGCAGCGAATCGATGAACCGCTGACGCCGCTGCTCCAGTCGCTCCTCATCGGATTTTGTCGAAGGCGCAGTTCTATTCTCCTGTTACATGACGGGAAAATAGTTCTCTCACGTGAATTATTCCTCCGAAAGGGGTCGGTTTTTCAGGTTTTATGCTTATCTTTGTCATGTTATGGATTATTTTACTTGTCTGGAATTGCAGAACTAAGGTAAATGAAAAATCTGACATGACAGATTTGGAAGAAAGCATTATAGTAGCTATAGACGAATAGTTATGACACGTGAAGAAGCCATAGCAGCTGGCATGGAAGTACACGAGATACAGCACTCGATGAAGAGACGCACTTCATGGCACGACTATAGCCGCAAGGGAACGTACATGCTGACTCTTGTGGTGAGAGAGCGTATGGCATTATTGGGTGTGTTGAAAGGATGCATAGATGGTGAGGTGGAGCCTTATGTGGAGCACTCTGCCCTCGGAAGCTCAATTGTTCAGGAAGAGCAGATGAAGATTCATCGCTATTACCCTCAGGTGGAGGTGTGGAAACTTTGTGTTATGCCTGATCACTTACACATGATTGTAAGGGTCAATGAGGACATGGGTAAAGGAAAGCATCTTGGGAAAGTTGTGGCGGGATTCAAATCTGGGTGTAACAATACCTATTGGAAACTGTTCAATATGAACGAACCACCAAGAGAAGGCTTGTTCGAGAAGGGTTACTGCGACAAGATTCTCATGCACGAGGGGCAATTGGACAACTGGAAACGCTATCTTGATGACAATCCTCGCCGATTGATGATAAAACGTCAGAATCCGGACTTGTTTACTGTACTCACAGGTATGGAAGTGGCTGGTGAGAAATGTCAGGTGGTAGGCAATAGATTTTTGTTGAATATTCCCGACAAAGTGGCTGTCATCGTGCATAGGCGTTATACTGATGAGGAAAACGTCCGTTTGAGAGAAGAATGGTTGGCATGTGGGGAACGTGGTGGCGTTCTTGTCAGTGCTGCCATCTCGCCAAAAGAAAAAGAGGTGATGCGAGAAGCAATGAACCGAGGTTACAGCATCATCCTGCTTAGGGAAAATGGCTTCCCAAAGCAGTACAAGCCGTCAGGTGAGGCTTTTGATGCTTGTGCTGGGGGATTGCTGCTACAGATAAGCCCTTGGGAGTTCCATCAAGAGAAAAGGGTGATCATGAGGGCGCAATGCCTCCATCTAAATGCTATGGTAGAAAGGATAGTTGGCGATGGGTAGGAAAACATGTGATTCAAGCGGCTAAACCGCTTGGAACAGTAGTGGAAAGTTACTGTTCGCGTCAGGTTGGCTGACGTTTTGCCTAGACACCCACGAAGCGAAATGCATGTTTAGCTGGTATTTACAATACCAACCTGAATCCTACATCTTCAAAACACCAATCTTGATGAACACTTTCACGCCATGAGACGCGGCTATGGTCAATGGAAGCGGCTCCTCTTATCACACGTAAATAACCATGGCTACCATTCTTGTAGGACTATCGTCTAAACTCCTATACTCCAATACTTCTATACTTCAAAACTCCTTAATGGTTAAATTCGTGAACGATTCATGGACATTCGTGTGAAGAGAGAAAAATATAAAAATCCATGTATATCACTGAGACGCAATATATTGCGTCTCTACAGACTGAGCACAGACTTTCTTGTATGGTCAGTTTATCACCACTTTATGGCCATGGTTGATGTAGATGCCCTTGGTGGTGGGTTTGCCATTCAGACGCTGACCGCCGATGGAATACCACGCGTCGGAATCAGGAGTTTGATCCTTGAGATTTGAGATTTCCTCAATACCACTGGCTTCGCCGCCGTAGTTGAGGACGAAATGGTTGATGCCCTGAGCCAGGTCGCCGCAGATGAGGTCGCCTTGCAATAGGAAATAGGCACGGAAAGCATTGATGGTCATAGCGTCTTCGGGATAATAAAGCTTGCTGTCATTTCCCAGGTAGAGCAGCTTCTTGTCTTCGCCGTATACGTTATAGGGCGAGAAGTTGCCCTTGAAGCAAATGACATCATCGATTGTTTGGGGGTCCAATTGTTGGTCGGGTTTGACATGGTGGAAAACCGGGTCGGTGATGCTTGGGTTTTCTGTGTCATTGGGCCATTTCACAATGTATGGCTTTCCGGCATCAATGGCAGTAACGCCGACGAATTGCAGCGTCAGAGTGTTGTCGGTAAACGATGCGTCGTTGAGCATCATCACCATAGCTCCTTCGAGAGGAGAATTCTGGAAACTGCTGACAGCAAATGGCAGGCAGAGCGTGTTCCACATTCCGTCTTTCCATAATGTGCGGCCGTTTATACTGATGTTGGTGGCAGCCTCGAAACCATTGTCTGAGAGATATTTTACTCGGTCTGTCAGTTGTGTGATGGTCTCCGAATTATCCCTGTCATCGCGTAGAGCGGGCACGGCTGCATCTGTCGTTTCGATGTCGTTGGAGATGCTTCCTTTTCCTCCACAGCCGATGCCACTGGTCTTGACGATTGTTCCCTGTGCGTTTCTCCAGTCGCATGCCGAGTAGTAGTTGTATTTCAACGAACCATCACCATTATATCCCACTAAGGCGCCCTGGTATGTCGTGCCATGGATTTCGCAGCCCAATGCAAGGCAGTCGCGCATCTCACCGTCATTGTAGCCGACAATACCGCCCAGACTGCCGCAGGCACCTTCGCCTATCTCGCTCATGGTGACCGTGCTGCTGCAATCGATTACGGTGCCGGTACTGCTGTTGTAGCCTGCGATGCCGCCATGGTAGTAGGTGTTGCCTGTCACGGCATTGACGCTGACACCATCGAGGACATGGCAGTTCTCTATTCTGCCGCTGTTGCTTCCCACGATGGCTCCGGTGCTATTAAAGGCATCGAAAGTGCTGTTGCGCACCACCAAGTTCTTCACGACAGCATTTTCGCCCGTCCATCCGAAAATGCCTTGATAGCCGTCGGTCGCTGCAGAGCCACTCTTGTGGATGTTGATGCCGCTGATGCTGTGGTTGTAGCCTTCGAAGATGCCGTCGAAATAGCTGCCGGCGCTGCCGTCCCAGTAGCCGATGGCGGTATAGTTGCCGGCCCGTCCATCGTATGCCAGGTCATTGCAGAGCAGGAAATACTTGTCTGTGAAGCTCGCCCCATGGTTGATTCCGCTGGCCAACATGTCAAGGTCGTCAGTGGTTTTGATGAGGTAAGGCTCACTCCTTGTGCCAGAACCTTCGAGTGTTGTGATGTTTTGGGGCAAGGTATAGCACGCCCCACCGTATACCATGGCTTTGGGGTAGACCTTGATGCCATCGTAGTCGTATTGTTTGGTCAAATCGCCGCCGTAGTTCACCGACAAGATGGAATTCTGGTCGAATGCTTCCACTTGGGTTAGGTTGTATGGTCCATATCCGTTGAGGCCTTTCAGGTTGGAGGAGGTGTAGTAAGCGCTCACCGTCTTGTTGTCGGAATTGGCCAGGTAGCCGACGACTGCTCCCGCATCACTGTCGGCGAACACCTGATCACCATAGTAGATACAGTCGGTAATTTGTCCGCTTGAACTGAAGTAGCATCTGCCGACGATGCCTCCGAAAGCCCCACATCCACTGGTCTTCATCACTTTGAACACATGGGCGGCACTTGTGCAACCGCTCATGGCTGCTGAACTGTAACCGGCGACGCCTCCGTAGGAATCGCCGCCATATTCATCGTTGTTTCCATAGAGGCAAACCACATTCACGCTCTGCGTCACATGGCAGTTGGTTATGGTGGTGTTGAGGTTGAGGTAACCCGCAATGCCACCCACTCCCTTGTTGTGACCGCTGACAATCTCCGAATCGGTGAGTCTCAGGTTCTTGATGGAGGATCCATTATCTACATACGCAAACAGTCCTTGGGGAAAGAAAGAATTATGCTCACTATCACTGCTCTTGCGCTCGAAATGAACGCCCTTGATGGTATGGCCCTGCCCATCGAAGTGCCCTCTGAAGCCTGTCTCCTCACCAGGTTTATTCGAGCCGATAGGTGTCCATTCATAGTCGCTTAAGTCCATGTCACGAGCCAGGCGGAAGGTCCATCCGCTATATTCAGCATGCATATAATACTTGGAGTTGAAGTTATATGCCAACAGGGCCAGTTCTTCCTCGCTGGTGATGGTGACGACACTGTTGTTGTTGTCGACCTGCGAGAACGACGATGCCCTGTGGTCAACCCAATTGCCCTTTTCAGTGACACAGACGTTCTGCAATGCTTCTCCCTTGTAATTGCCGATGCCTCGGACAACAAGGTTGTAGTAGCCTTTTTCACGCACATCGTCGAGTTCGTTGTCATCGTCATCGATGAAATGGATAGTATAGTCAGTATCTTGCGTTAGTTTCTTCCAACCATTGTTGTAACAATATACTTCGACAAGAATTGTCAATTCTTCGTATAGATTATTACCGTCATAATAAAGGAATCTGAAAGGATTGTAGATGATGGCTTTGCTGATGTCCACTCTTTCATCTGTTGTGTCGGTCTGTGCCCATGCCGGTGCTGCCGACAACAGAGTGAGCATCAACATGATGATTGCTCTCGAAAAGAATAATGATTGGGTTAGTCGCATTTTCATATTGCTCAGCTGAAATTTTCTATCAAAAGGGATAAAATCTCTTCTAAATTTGTTGTTTTCTGTTTCTACTCAAAAATGCCAGCATGTTTGGCCCATCTGCTGGCACTTCGCTCACATTTGCGGCAAAGATACAAGTTTTATGTGAAATAGCAACGAAAACAACTCTTTTTTATAAATCAATACAACTTTCGTAAGTTGAAGGTAGTTATAGAAATTAAGTAGTTATAGAGTTAACTACTTAACTACTTGAAAGTGTCGCATTTTTCGCTACAGTTTTCATTTTTGGTCAGCTATTCTATGATAATATCCTCAAAATTTGCTATATTTGTAGCAAATAATAAAGAAAAACACCTACGTCTCCATCCATGGCGAACTTCTATTTTGATTTAATCAGACAGTGAACACCAAAATAATCATAAGATGAAGAGTATGAAAAGATTAACGAGACTATTAATTGCAGTGCTGCTGACACTGCCACTGGCTGTTTGGGCTGATGGCCGTCAGCCAAAAGACATCGAGCCATCGAAAGGCATCTTGCCGTTCAATGGCTTCCAGGCCAAGCGCGCTCCCGGTGCCCGCGCCTCCAGGGAGGGCGTAATGGCGACACTCCAATTTGAGAAGTTGCCCAATATGTCGAAAGGACGCACCAACCACCTGATGTTTCCCACCTCCAACGGAGGCTTTGTCGTTGTGGGCGGCACAACCACAGACTACAACTTGGTGACTGGTGCCGAACTCTGGCAAAATGGAAGTTGGAAGACACTCAACCTCAGCGCTCCCCACGCCGACGGTTTCTATGCCCCGCTTGGTGACGGGCGCGTCATGGTGGGCGGATGCCGCTCCGACCAGCCGAACCTCAGCAGTGCCAAGAAGACGGAGATTTACAATCCCGCCACACAATCGTTCACCGCTGCTCCCGACATGACCGTTTCCCGCGGCGACTGCAAGGCCATCGTGGCAGGTGGCAAGTTGTATGTCAGCGGCAACAGCAATGGCGGCAGCGACAAGGTGATGGACTGCTACAACGGTTCGTCATTCAAGGGAGTGGGTAACATGGATGGCCGTTACCGTCCCTACCTGTTCCACTTGCCAGACGGCTATATCGTCTCCATGTCGTATCTTGACAACAATGAGGAACCGATGGAACTATACACTTACTCGGATGGTTCCCAGGGACTGTTGGCCGACCGATACGACATGTCTACAGGTGAGGTGAAGTATTTAGGCACGCCCTATGACGACACGATTATTCCCTCCACGCTTCCTGGCGATATTAATTCTTCCGATTATCACTTCACGGCGAACGGATTAAATTACTACATGATTCTCGCCGGTCAGATAGACAGCAGATTTGAGGATGGCTACCGCTATGTGCTTTTGTTCTACTGTGCCGAAGAAAATCAGACCTATATCTTCAGCGATCTCCAGATTCCTATGCGCCACCCCACGACAGGTGCCGTCATTGAATACCGGGGCGGGGTCATCGTGAATGAGGCCAAGCGAGAGGCCTATCTCATCGGCCATAGCGGTGATTTCGAGGACGAGACACTGCATATTCTCAGTATCAACTACAACACTGATGAGTGGACACTGGCATCTGCCTCAGGTTTCAGACATGACTTGACGGAGACTGCCTCCTGGACGTTGCTCAGCGACGGACGCCTGGCTTGTACGGGTGGTGCTGTCATGAGCAAAAATCCATCGAGCGACGCCTATATCTTCACACCTCCCGTGGCTGGGAAAGGTGACGTCACCCCGCCCACACCCACTGGAAGCACCAAACTCGTGGTGTGGCTGAAGTCGGGAGAAAAAGTCGTGTATGAGTTGGCCGAGTCACCAGTGACGACTTTCTCGGGTTCACAGCTCATCATCCGTACCGCCAAGGCAACTGCCAATTATGAGCGCAAGAATGTTCTTCGCTACACCTATGAGTCGGTGTTCTCGAACATCGAACTCCAACCTGGCGAGCGCCGTGTTCAGATTGACCGTGATGGATATGAAATTACCTTCCGTGGACTGCAGCCAGGTACTGTCGGCAAGGTCTATTCCGTCAACGGCATGCTTGTGGACCAGGTGAAGGTGGTCGACAACCAGCCACTGACTCTCTCGCTCAAGAACCGCCCCAGCGGTGTCTATATCATCAAGGCAGGAACGGAAACCATTAAACTGATGAAGCAATGAAGACGCGGTTACATTTAATCAGGCGGCTGCTCCGTGCGGCAATGTTGTTGCTGGCCGTGACATGCAGCCATAGCGCCATGGCGCAAGAGGAAATAGTAGGTGGTGAGGCCTTCTATATCTATCAGAATGATGGTCATTTTGATGGTTTCTTCTACGACGAGGTTCAACAAATCAACTACTCCCGTCTGGACACACTCGGTGTGGAGTACGACGAATATGTGTCGCAGGAGATAGTCACAGCCGACTCCACCTACCGCATCATGCTCACTGCCATAGACTCCGTATCGTTCGTCCAGCCTGAGATTCGCTATGCCAAAGGTGTGCGCTTGATGCTAGACGAGGGCATGATCAAATACTATGTCAAATGTGAGGACATGAATTTGTCGTTCAATACCTCCATGCCGGCAAGCCTGCGTCCCAAAGTGGGTGAAGTGCTGACCTGTGCCGCCCTGAAGGACCGTGAGGGAGCCTTTGTCGGAAAGGTTGTCAGTGTCAAGGAAAAGGATGGGCTTTTGGTGGCGGAATGCGACTATGTGAAGCACTACAATGAGGTTTTTGAGCAATTCATCACCGTGGAAGAGGTCAGTGCCTCAGGCAATGGCGGCAACGTGCGACGACGAATAGCCGGTCTGGACAAACTGCCGCGCGCAGAGGGCAATTTTGAGGACTACACGCTTTTCCAGGGCAGTGCGGACTATGAAGATACCTACGGTTGGGGAAATCTGAAGTTAGGCGTGGCATCTCATTTGGGATTCGGCATGTCATACTCGTTGAAGTACAAAATCACTGCTTTTGAATTTTATGTCAAGTCAAGCATCACGGAGATGGTGGAACTGAGTATGAAAGCCAGCATCGACGGTCAGTTGGGCGGTGTGTTCAAACTCGGTTCCATCCCCGGAGTTGGCATGATTACCAAAGTTCCCTTCCCCGCCACCGTCCCCATCTTCTATGTTGATGTGATGCCCACTGCGTTTCTCCGTCTCGAGGCTCATCTGAACGTAGGCATCAGCACGGGCTTGCAGGCAAAATCTATCAGGCAGACATTTGAGTTGATGGACCGCTTCCCCTATATCAGTTTAGGTATTTTCTCCCTTCCCAACCTCAAAGCAGACCCCAAATTCGACATCAGTGCCGAAATCAACGGTACAGCTCAGTTTGGCGTGATGTTCCCCATAGAGGTGGGAACCCAGGAATGGACGAAATACTTCACCACTATCACAGCCTCGGAGGCAGTCTATGCCGGACCCAAGGTGACAGGAAGCCTGACCCTTGCCGACCTTGAAAAGGCAGCCACTTGGTGGAAAGGCGAACAAACCGCCTATACTTACTTTAAGGACATGAAACTTGACTTGTCCATGCTCTCTCTCGACAATGAAGTGGTTATCTCCATGGATGGCTTCTGGGGCAGCAAACACGAGAAGAAATACGCCAAGTCGTTTACCGTGGGCCAGAAGTCGTTGAAGTTCTTCCCAGACATCAGTGGGATGAAGTGTGACATCACAGGCGATATGATGAACACGGTCAAAGCCAGTTTCGACACCTCGGGCGACATTTTCCTGCCCCTTAAGGTGGGCTTCGCGCTCTACAGCAAGGAGGATGACAACGACAACGACTACAAGAAACTGTACCATGCCGTGTATTACAAGGACAACTTCCACCTGAACAACCCATCCAAGGTGGAGCTTGAGATGAACGACGTCGCCCCTGGTATCTACACCATACGACCTGTAGTGAGGATTGGAGCGTTTGATCCGATACCTGTCTTCGCCGAAGAGCAGCTCATCACCATAGCGCCTAGGGATATAGAACTCAAGGTCAATGAGTTGTTGGTTGAGGAAGAGGGCGGCGAGTTCAGCGTAGACGTTGCTGCCAGTCTCGACTTGCCCATCACCTGTGAAAGCAGTGTCGATTGGATAAAGGCTGAAATTCAGCGAAATGTCGGGTCGATGAAAGCCACGGTGCTGAAACTCAAAGTTGACCCGAACGACAGCAACCGCCTGCGTACTGGAACCGTCACTGTACGCCTGGTTATCAGTTCCATAGAGAGTATAGAGCGTACCCTGACCGTCAAACAATATGGTGGTCTTCAGTTGTCTCCCTCGTCGCTGACTTTCGAGAAGGAGGGTGGCACCCAAATCGTCGAGGTGCAGACGTCGATGAGTCCCATCACCGTCAGTCTGAATAATGCCGACTGGCTCGACTACGAACTGGACGGACGTACTCTCCGCATCACAGCCAGCAAGAACGATGGTGAGTCCCGCAGTGTCACAGTTGTTGTGTCGGGCTGGAGCAGCAGGTTCAATGGCATCAATGCCACCAACCTGACGGTCACTCAGAAAGGCACTGATCCAACAAACGACATTTATATCACACCAACGGAACTGTACTTCGACTCTGGTGAGAGTTCGGACACCATCAGCTTGAACATCGATTGGAACTCTGTATCCTATACCCATCGGGGGGCAAGGGTCGCCGACGATGCAAAGGATTGGGTCACGATAAAGCTTCTCGATAATAACATGATGAGAGTTACGGTGGCGCCCAACTTCTCGGACAAACCACGTGAGGGCTATGTCAATTGCTATGTCCGCAAGGATGGCACGACAGAGGACCAGTGGTTGTGGATGCCCCTCAAAGTGGTGCAAGGTGTGCCCATTCCCATCACTCCAGATATGAAGTTCCTTGGTAAATGGACATACGAGAATGAAAAAGATAACTGGTATGTGGAGTACACGTTTGGCAGCGACGGCAGTTACTATGAGAAATGGGACACTCCGAGTGCCAAATTTGTCAATAGGGGAATTTTTACCGTGAACAGTTATTCAGAGGAAGCGCACGGAGATGTCGTCATGGAGGCCAGTATCAATGAGCGTTACAAGCGGGATGGAGAAACGGAATACAATGAATTCACCCACACGATTAAATTGATAAAGAGTGCAGGCTATAAGAATGGCGTATGGGTGCAAGATGCGTACAGGGAGTTGCAGATAGGTTGGAACATCTATAGGAAGAAAGAATGACTCCCTGCGGATGCCCCCCGTTTGGATGAGGGATTAGAGATGAAGGAATTGAAGGTATTTGACATTATTCCTCAGAGTGCCCTGCAGACCACTGTCCGCAGGGCACTTGTGGTTTTTTTTATTAGGAGTTTAGGAGTCTGGGAGTATAGGCGTTTAGACATATGAATTTCTTGCAAGGAGTCTGGGAGTTTAGGAGTCTAGGAGTTTAGACATATGATTACTAATGTGGTCCATCCTGAGGAAGCGGACTATCAAACCTTCATCCTTCATCTTTCATCCTTCATCTATTTCAGGAGTTTAGGAGTCTAGGAGTCTAGGA
>JAGCXX010000115.1 GCA_017961115.1 Prevotella sp.
ACCAACATATCACCCATATAGAGGACAAAGTCTGGCAGCATGCTGTCGTCATCCCCATTCATCAGAAGCACCTCCTCTGCATGGGTATAGGCCGTAGGAAGATTGCAGAGCCTTTCAGAAACTGTCACACAGAAGCGTGAGAGAAACTGCATTGCCATCCGCATCTCTCTGTCATTCAAGTCAACAAAAGTCTGTCCAAAGACCACCATAGGCCTTCTGATATCCGGTTGCATCATCCTGTCCCACAGACGGCTGACGAGTGTGGTATCAGCCTTGCTCCTCCAATGAGTGATGGCACGCTCCACCGGCAATGCCGTCACACCAAACTCAAACAGGGGTTCAGAAATAGGCACATTGATGTGGACTGGTCCCCACTGCGGTTGGATGGATGCCAGCAATGCCTCGTTGACCATCCTGTTGGCATACCAATGTGCTGTTGCCGAGGAGATGTCCTCGGGCAGGGAGACAGACTTGCATACAAAGGGAGCCAATGCTCCATCCTGACGCAAAGTCTGTCCGTCGAGTTGGTCAATCCATGCCCTCGGTCTGTCAGCAGAGACGACGATGAGGGGCACGTGTTGGTAGTATGCCTCTGCCACAGCCGGTGCCAGATTGAGCAGCGCCGTTCCTGAGGTGACGCACACCACCACCGGTTGCCGCAATGCCTGTGCCATGCCAAGCGCATAGAAACCAGCACTGCGCTCATCGGTCACCGGTAAGCATGATATGTCGGGATGGGCATGAAGATTGTGCACAATCGGCGCATTGCGGCTGCCAGGACACACCACCGCCTGACGGACGTGATGCGCCACCAGCAAAGCAGTAAGCAGATTGATATTGTCTTTGTTGGAATAACTCATCAACTATGAACTACAAGCTATAAACTATGAATTATGAACTATGAATTATGAACTATGAATTATGAACTAAATCAACGCTCTCATCGTGTCCATTTTGTCCTCGGTCTCATCCCACTCTGTCTCCAGGTTGCTGTCGGGCAACAATCCACCACCGGCATATAGCGAGAAACCATCGCGGTTGATTCGCATGCAGCGAAGCGACACATAGAGGTGAGTCTCCCCTTCAGGATTGAGCATGCCCATGAAACCGCTGTAGTACTCACGCGGAGCATACTCATTCTTTCGGATGAAGTCACGGGCGGCATCCTTCGGCAGACCGCACACAGCAGGAGTGGGATACAGGACATAAAGCAGTTCACCCAACCGCCGCGTATCGGCAATGGTGAAACGGAAGTCGCTGCGCAGGTGTACCAGTTTGCCGGCCCTCATGGTATAGGGGCCATGCTCCTCGATGTCGGTGGCCACCTGTTCCAGACTCTCTGTAATATAGGTGGAGACGAAACGCTGCTCCTGTATGTTCTTGATGCTCCATGTGATTTCCCCCTCATCATGGCCCATAGGTGATGGCGGCTCATCGAAAGACAATTGGTCGTCGCTGAGCCGCATCGTTCCGGCCAGCGACATGGTGGTCCAGAAATCGTCGTCGCTCTCAAGCAACACCTCGGGAGAGGCAACGAGCCATGCCCCACAACGCGGTGCTGCCACCAAAGACACCATCAGGCGCGGATAGAGATGGCATGCTTTCACAAACAACGTCAGCGGACTCTCCCCAACGAGGTTAGGCTCATGGTAGCAACGTGCCAGTACGATTTTGGAGAAATGCCCCGCTGCTATCTGCGAGTGGAAATTGGCAAAGTCAATCATATAATGTGTCTTCGACCCCGCCTTCACCGACAACCGCTGCTGGGCATTGTCAAGAATCTGCTCCATCTGGGCTCGTAGTTCGGCATACTTCCCGTCACCATCTGGAAGCCAGACCTCGGGTTCTGTTTCCGCCGAAATGTCATTGTTGATCAACAACACCGGATGGGACTCATCAGGGGTGAAGGGGGCAACCACAAAACCATGAAGGCCGCTGAGGGCAAAGACAGAGGTTAACTCCATAGGTTGCCCCGTCTTCTGCATCACCATGTGGCAATGCTGCTGATAAGGCAATCGATATAAGGCAAATGCTGGCATATCACTTCGATTGGTTCTTGGGACTGATGATATAATTGGTTACGGTGACAGTGGAGATAAGCTCACCCGCCGAGTTGTTTACCTCGACATTCCAGACATGGAGCTTGCGGCCCTTCTGCACCAAATGGGCGAGGGCGGTCACCGTATCACCCTCCACCACCGCCTTGACATGGCTGCCGCTCACGCTGATGCCCACGCATATCTTGCCGGGACAGAGTGCCGACGAACCCACACCGGCCAGATTCTCAGCCAAGGCGAGGGATGCGCCACCGCTGAGAAATCCGAAAGGCTGACGGTTGCGCTCATCCACCTTCATGGTGGCCATGCACATATCCTCATCCGGGGTGGAGATGAAATTCATTCCCAACGCCGTGGACAAATTCGGCTGACTTTCTATGATTTTCCTGATATGGTCTACGTTCATTGCATTAGAATTGGTCCTGTAAACGAACAGTGTTCTTATGTCTGGGCAAAATTACAAATTTATTTTCAACCACCAATCCATCAACCATGAAAAACAATGCTCCATGATGAAAATTAGGAAAAAGGTGCGCAACTTCATAAAAATTTAGTAAATTTGCACCGCTAACAGCATTTTCATTTTATATCAGCAATGAACGTATTAGAACTCAGCGAACAAGAAATAGGCAGGCGCCAAAGCCTGCAGGAGCTGCGCGCACTGGGCATCAACCCCTATCCAGCCGCAGAATTTCCCACCAACGCATTTTCCACAGACATCCGTACAGAATTCTCCGATGAGGCAGAGCCGCGCCAGGTGGTCATCGCCGGTCGAATGATGAGCCGACGCGTCATGGGCAAAGCCAGTTTCATGGAACTGCAGGACTCCAAGGGGCGCATCCAGGTGTATGTCACCCGCGACGACATCTGCCCCGATGAAGATAAGACGCTCTACAACACCGTGTTCAAGAAACTGCTCGACATCGGCGACTTCATCGGCGTGAGCGGTTTTGTATTCCGCACCCAGACGGGTGAGATCAGCGTGCATGCACAACAGCTGAAACTCCTCTCGAAGAGCCTCAAGCCGCTCCCTATCGTGAAATACAAGGACGGTGTGGCCTATGACAAGTTTGACGACCCCGAACTGCGCTACCGCCAGCGCTATGTCGACCTGGTGGTGAACGAGGGTGTGAAGGAGACTTTTGAGCAACGTGCCACAGTCATCCGAACCATGCGCCGCGTACTCGACGAGGCAGGCTACACCGAGGTGGAAACACCCACACTGCAGTCTATTGCCGGTGGTGCGAGCGCACGTCCCTTCATCACCCACTTCAACGCTCTCGACCAAGACATGTATATGCGCATCACCACGGAACTCTACCTCAAGCGCCTCATCGTGGGTGGATTCGAGGGTGTCTACGAGATAGGCAAGAATTTCCGCAATGAGGGCATGGACCGCAACCACAACCCGGAGTTCACCTGCATGGAACTCTATGTGCAATACAAGGACTACAACTGGATGATGTCGTTCACCGAACATCTGTTGGAGACCATCTGCATCGCCGTCAACGGCAGCACCGAGCGTGAGATTGATGGCAACATCATTTCGTTCAAGGCACCCTACCGCCGTCTGCCCATCCTCGATGCCATCAAGGAGAAGACCGGCTATGACCTGAGCGGTATGAGCGAGGAGGAAATCCGCGAGGTGGCAAAGAAACTCAACATCGAGGTGGACGATACCATGGGAAAGGGTAAACTCATCGATGAGATTTTCGGTGAGACCTGCGAAGGCAGTTTCATACAGCCCACGTTCATCACCGACTATCCCGTGGAGATGTCGC
>JAGCXX010000116.1 GCA_017961115.1 Prevotella sp.
GCTGTCTGCCGCCTGATGACCGATCGCCTCAAAGAATTGGGGCTGATGCGCGGTGACACAGAGGAAGCGGTGAGGGCTGGAGCACATGCCATGTTCTTCCCTCACGGATTGGGACACATGATGGGCATGGATGTGCATGATATGGAGAACCTCGATCAAATCAACGTAGGCTTCGATGAGGAGACACGGCCCAACCTTGAGCAGTTTGGTACCAATTGTCTGCGCATGGGGCGACGACTTGAAGAGGGATTCGTCGTGACTGACGAACCCGGCATCTATTTTATCCCCGCCCTTATCGACGACTGGCGCTCCTCTGGTCACTGCGCTGAGTTCCTCAACTTCGATTTGCTTGAGACCTACAAGGACTTCGGTGGCGTGCGCATAGAGGATGACGTGCTCATCACAGCAGACGGTTGTCGTTTCATCGGCAAGGAGCGTATCCCTTACCATCCTAAGGATGTGGAGAAAGCGATGAATGACCCTGAATGACCCTGAATCAATTATCCTACAACAATAAAATTTAAGCCTAATGAGAAAAATGTTTTTCATGATGCTGCTGGCAGCCATGAGCATCAGCGCCAGCGCACAAAACAAGAAGGCGGACAACAAGCCCGTCTTCACCACCGTGAAGGAAATCCCAATCACCAGCATCAAAGACCAGAATCGTTCGGGCACTTGCTGGGATTACTCCACGCTGAGTTATTTTGAGGCTGAGATTCTCAAGGCCACCGGCAAGACCTATGACCTCTGCGAGAGTTTCGTTGCCAACAAAACCTATATGGACCGTGCCATTCAGGTGACACGCTTGCATGGTGACTGCCAGTTTGCACAGGGTGGCAGTGCCTACGACGTACTCTACTGCCTGAAGAACTACGGCATCTGTCCCGAAGACGCCATGCCGTTCCCCGGCAGTCTCTATGGTGACTCACTCTACAACTTCAATGAGTTCTTCAGTGTGATGGAGCCATATGTATCCGCTGTTTCCAAGAACAAGGCAAGCAAGATGTCCAATCAATGGAAGAAAGGTCTGCAGGGTATCCTCGACGCCTATTTGGGCGAGTGCCCGACAGAGTTCAAATACGAAGGCAAGAGCTACTCTCCTGAATCGTTCGTGAAGAGCCTCGGCATCAATCTTAACGATTACGTATCAATCACCAGTTACACCCACAAACCATTCTACACCCAGTTTGCTGTTGAGGTGCAGGATAATTGGCGTAACCCGCTTTCATGGAATCTCCCGATGGACGACATGATGCGCATCATCGACAATGCCATTGAGAAAGGTTACACCGTGGCATGGGGTGGCGATGTATCAGAAGAAGGCTTCACCCGCAAGGGTCTCGCATATGCCATCGACACCAAGGGTGCTGAGAGCCTCGCCGGCAGCGACATGGCCCGCTGGTTGAAACTCTCCCGCGTGGAGAAGACCAACCTGCTCGACTCCTTAGGATGCAAGGTGCCGGAGATTACCCCAACTCAGGAGATGCGTCAGGAGCGTTACGACAACTGGGAACTCACCGACGACCATGGTATGCTCATCTACGGTCTCGCCAAAGACCAAAACGGCAAGGAATATTACTTGGTGAAGAACTCATGGGGAGAGGCTGGTGACTACAAGGGCATTTGGTATATGACCAAGGCTTTCATCGCAGCCAACACCATGGACTATATGGTGAATGTCAACGCCATTCCCAAGGACATCCTCAAGAAGATGCAGGACGCCCGCAAGAACCAGCCGCTGGGAGACTAAAGATTGAAGATTGAAAATCGAAGATTAGGGTGAAGGATGAAGGTTTGCTGCCTTTGCTGAGAATTTTTATGGGCAGCGCTACAAACTTTCATCCTTCATCCATGTTTTTGGGAAAGTTACCCAAAATATAAATATTCTAAAAAAAAACGGTATAATTCCATGATGTGAGTTTTTATTTGTATCTTTACACCCAAATTGCCGTTAATGGGCATTTGCGAGCAGACAATAAAATAAAAACAATATAAATGCAATTTAAATGGAATTACGAACCACCTACACCAGACGAGAAGAAAGCAGCTGACGAGCTGGCGGGGAAGATTGGAATGAATCCTATCCTCGCATCGCTCCTCATCAGGCGTGGCATCACTACAGAGTCGGCGGCCAAGCGCTTTTTCCGGCCGCAGCTCGCTGACCTGATCAACCCCTTCCTCATGAAGGACATGGACGTCGCCGTTGACCGTCTCAACGACGCCATGGGCCGCAAGGAGAGGATTTTGGTATATGGCGACTATGACGTTGACGGATGCACTGCTGTTGCCCTGGTGTACAAGTTTCTCCAGCAATTCTATTCCAACATCGATTACTATATCCCCGACCGTTATGACGAGGGATATGGTATCAGTCAGAAAGGATTGGAATATGCTAAGAAAACAGGTGTGAAATTGGTGATTATCCTCGACTGCGGCATCAAGGCCATCGAGGAAATCGCTTATGCAAAAAGCATAGGCATTGATTTTATTATTTGCGACCATCACGTGCCCGACGACGTGATGCCTGATGCCGTGGCTGTACTCAATCCGAAACGGGAGGACGACACCTATCCCTTCAAGCACCTCTGCGGTTGTGGTGTGGGATTCAAGTTCATGCAGGCCTTTGCCAAGAACAACGACATCCCCTTCTCGCGACTCATCCCTCTGCTCGATTTCTGTGCTGTGAGTATCGCCGCCGATATCGTGCCAGTGACTGATGAAAACCGCATCCTCGCCTTCCATGGTCTGAAGCAACTCAACCAAAATCCCAACATCGGCTTGAAAGCCATCATCGACATCTGTGGACTCAATGGCCGTGACCTGTCGATGAGTGATATCGTGTTCAGAATCGGACCGCGCATCAATGCCTCCGGACGCATGGAGAATGGCAAGGAGAGTGTTGACCTGCTCATTGAGCGCGACTTCGCTGTGGCTTTGCGAAAGGCACGCCACATCAACCAGTACAATGAGCAGCGCAAGGACATCGACAAGCAGATGACCGAGGAAGCCAACCAGATTGTAGCGAAACTGGAGAGTCAGAAACACCAATCGAGCATTGTCCTCTATGATGAGAACTGGAAGAAGGGCGTCATAGGCATCGTAGCCTCTCGCCTTACAGAAATCTATTTCCGCCCCACCGTAGTGCTCACCCGAGATGAGGATTTAGCCACGGGTTCGGCGCGCAGCGTTGCGGGTTTCGACGTCTATTCCGCTATCAAGCATTGCCGTGATTTGCTGCTCAACTTCGGAGGACACACCTATGCCGCCGGTCTTACCTTGAAATGGGATGACATCAAGGTGTTCAGGGAGCGTTTCCAAAAATATGTAGAGGAGCACATTGAACCCAAGCAGACGGAGGCTATCCTCAACATCGACGCCGTCATTGACTTCCGTGACATCTCGTCCAAACGCTTGCACAACGACTTGCGCCGCTTTGCCCCCTTTGGACCAGGCAATGAGAAACCCTTGTTCTGCACCGTCGGTGTCTATGACTTTGGCACCAGCAAGGTGGTGGGACGTGAGCAGGAACACATTAAACTTGAGTTGGTGGATTCCAAGTCAAGTCATGTGATGAACGGTATTGCCTTCGGACAGAGCGCCGCTGCACGTTATATCAAGTCGAAGCGCAGTTTCGACATCGTTTACACCATCGAGGAAAACATCTACAAGCATGGTGCCGTGCAACTGCAAATCGAGGACATCCGCCAGACGGAGGAGTTTGATACTTCCCCCGACCCCTCCAACGAAGGTGAGATGGAGGCAAAGTAGAATGGTGGACAAATACCGGCAGATATTACGGAAGTATTGGGGGTATGATGATTTCCGCGGTATTCAGCGTGAGATTATCGAGAGCATCGATAGTGGGCACGACACCTTAGGATTGATGCCTACAGGCGGTGGTAAGAGTATTACCTTTCAAGTACCTGCGCTGCTTCAGGAGGGTGTGTGCTTGGTGGTGACACCGCTGATTGCACTGATGAAGGATCAGGTGGCCCACCTTCGCTCCAAAGGCATCCTTGCTTCTGCCATCTATTCGGGTATGACCCACAATGAGATTGTCACCACTCTCGATAATGCCGTCTTCGGTGGTGTAAAGATTTTGTATGTTTCCCCAGAGCGTCTCTCTTCACCTCTTTTCCTCGTCAAACTCAGCCATATGCAGGTGAGTTTCGTTACTGTCGACGAGGCCCACTGCATCAGCCAGTGGGGATATGATTTCCGTCCTTCCTATCTCCGCATCGCTGAGGTGCGTCGCATCAAGCCTGATGTGTGTATCCTAGCCCTCACCGCCACTGCCACTCCGCAGGTGGTGGATGATATTCAGTTGCGGCTGGGTTTTGCAGAGAAACGGGTTTTCCGCATGAGTTTTGAGCGTAAAAACCTTGCCTATGTGGTGAGGAATGCCGCTGACAAGCAACAAGAACTGCTTCATATTCTCACTTCGGTTGGTGGGGCGGGTATTGTCTATGTGCGTAGCAGGAAAAACGCCAAGGACACGGCGAAATGGCTCAATGACAATGGCATCAGTGCCACATTCTACCATGCGGGTCTCGAACCCGCCGTGAAGGACCAGCGGCAGACACAGTGGCAGCGCGATGAGGTGCGGGTGATGGTGGCTACCATCGCTTTCGGCATGGGTATTGACAAACCCGATGTGCGCATCGTGGTGCATACCGACTGTCCTGACTCTCCTGAAGCATATTTCCAAGAAGCAGGGCGTGCTGGGCGTGACGGCAAGAAATCTTATGCAGTGTTGCTCTACAACTCCTCCGACCGCCGCAAGTTGCACAAGCGTATATCCGACACTTTCCCTGAGAAAGATTATATTCGTAAGGTATACGACCATCTTGCTGACTTTTTTCAAGTGGGCGTCGGCAGTGGAGAGGGCACCGTGCACGAGTTCGATATCGAGCGGTTTTGCCACGCATTCCTACATTTTCCAGTTCAGGTGGATGCTGCACTCAAAATTCTCCAGCGGGCAGGTTATCTTGAGTATGACACCGACCCCGACAATAGCGCACGGCTGCGCTTTCTGCTGGAACGAGACCAACTCTATCTGCTGGAGCATCTTACCCAAGACCAAGAAACAGTTATAGCTGCCATGCTGCGACTCTATGGCGGCCTGTTCTCCGACTATGGCTTCATCGACGAGAGTGCCATTGCCTTGAAGGCGGGGTTTGACAACAATACTGTCTATGAGGTGCTGAAGTCACTGAGCCGTCGAAATATCGTTCATTTCATCCCACGGCGCAAACTGCCCGCCATTTGCTATTCGCAGCGACGCGACGATGGCTGCCGACTCATCATCTCGGAGGAGGTGTATGAGGACCGCAAGAAGAGTTACGAGGACCGTATTGGAAGTATGATAGACTATGCTACCAACAACGAAGTGTGCAGGAGCCGTCAATTGTTGCGCTATTTCGGAGAGCACACCTCATCCGACTGCGGTAAGTGTGACGTGTGTCAGGAGCATCGGGCAGAGAATGAGTCCGACAAGGAGGCAGACGTCGCCACACGGGAGCGCATACTCGGCCTTCTCGCCGGGGGAGAGCGCCATCACCTGTCAGAGGTGCTTCGTCTTCAACTACCCAAAGAGCGTGTTGACAATGCCCTCGCTTATCTTGTTGGTGAGGAGATGATTAGCGTTGAAGGCGGATTTTTGAGATTGAAAAATGAAGATTGAAAATAGATAATGCATTGAATCATTTTCAATTAATCTGTCAATCTATAATGAGTTCATTGATCTGGCGTATGATTTCAGTATTGGTGCGCTGCATTCTGGAGAAAATATAGAGTCCGATGGGAAGTCCGATGAGTACACCCACCATCATGCCGATAAGCACCCCCCAGGCACGTCCGTGTTCCAAGGCGGTACCTGTTGGGTCGGAGGCAATCTGATAAACCATGACAGCCAGCCACACAATCCACACCACCAACATCGTCAGTCCCAGGGCAAGGCTTTTGTTGCGTGACTTTTTCATTTTCACAAGATGGCGCGCAGTCTCCACAAGGTTGCCGCTGGCAAACTCATCCTCACGCATATGGTTGATACGGAAGTCCAAAGCAACATCAACTACGAGCATGACAATGGTATAAACGAGCCACCACCAACTGATTCCAACTTGATGCACCATCCCTCCCAGCGTGATGGCGCAGAATGGGATGGCTGCCAGTTCTATCCACAGCATTTTCCTTATCCACGACATCTTCGATTTCATCGACTGCCGCATGAGTTGGTCGTTGACAATCTGCTGCTTGTTGAGTCGTTCCTTGAAAACCGACAGTTCCGCACGCAATTGTTCCATTTCCATTGGATTGTTTTCCATATTTTAATTGATGTTTTTTTGATTTGACTTTGAAAAGTTCATTCACAGTTTGACTATTGTTCTGCAGGCATGTTCTTGAGTTGTTCCTTAATGCGGACGAGTTTCACCGATACGTTCTTGGGTGTGATTCCCACGATGGCTCCGATTTCCTCATAGCTCATGTTCTCCAGCCAGAGGAGGACGATGGCACGGTCGAATTGCGGCAGCTGTGAGATGCGACGGCGGAGGATGTCCATCTGTTTGGAATTGTGGTTGGTTTCCGTCTCTTCATATGGGTTGATGTCCATCGTGAGCGGCACAGTGCGCAATTTCTTTCGCTTGCGGTCGAGCGACACACACACATTGAGTGCCACACGGTAGATCCAGGAGCGCATCTGGCTCCTCCCCTCAAATGAGGGTAGGCTTTTCCACAGGTTGATCAGCACCTCCTGAAAGAGGTCTGCCACCTCGTCCTGGTTGCTGGAGAACATATAGCACACCGTGTAAATGGTGCTGCGGTGCTCTTTCACGATGTTGGAGAACTCCTTTTCTGTCAGACTCATCACTTTCAATTGAATAGTTTCTGAATATAGGTCGCAGGGAAGGCTTGGAAAACTACATGAAAAAGAACAAAAAAGAATAAAAACCTCTCGAGAGAGGTTTTTATTAGTTATTCTTCCCAAAGCAAGTTGACGTTGCCTTGCCAGTTAGGCACCTTGGTGCCTGGACGGTAATAGGCTGCGAGCGCGATGTCGAAGACCAAAGTGCTGTAGGCGGGGATAGAACCACTGTCTGATGTTCCGTATCCTAATTGGTATGGGATATAGACAAGCCACCTGTCTCCGATGTGCATGTGCTGCAATGCCGTGGAGAAACCGTCCACCACACCGCTGACGGCAAACTTCGATGGGATGGAGATTTGCTCATTGTACTCATCGGTGCTCCATGACTTGTCGAACACCATTCCCAGTTCGCTATCCTTGCTGTCCTTGTGGGTGTTGGAAGAAAGCAGCTGTCCGCGGTAGTGCACTCGTACTGAATCGGTGAATAGCGGGCATCCGCTTCCTGTGCCTTCCCTCAGCACCTTCACCACTATATAGTCGGTGATGTTGCCCTCCGTCATGGGGTTGCGGGCATAGCACTTGATGACTTTCCACTCGTTGCTGCCTGAAGCTACAGCCTGTTTGGCGGTGTTGTACTTTGATGCGAAGAAAGCCTCGTTCTTGTTTTTCCAATCATGGAACTCCTCCACCGTTTCATCAGTCTCGGAGCACGACGAGAGGCAGAAGAGTGCCATGAAGGCGATTGCCAATATGTTGAAAAGATTTTTCATTCCTATTGTAGTTTCTTGAGCAGGCTTGCGATGCTCACCTTGTCCTCGATGATGCTGTTGAGTTGGTCGATGCTCACGCGCTCTTGCTCCATGGTGTCGCGGAAGCGCAGTGTGACGGTACCGTCGTTGAGTGTGTCGTAGTCCACTGTGACGCAGTAGGGTGTGCCGATGGCATCCTGTCGGCGGTAGCGCTTGCCGATAGTGTCCTTCTCGTCATACTGGCAGTTGAAGTGGAAACGCAGTGCGTTGATGATCTCACGAGCCTTCTCGGGCAGTCCATCTTTACGTACAAGTGGCAGCACGGCGAGTTTCACTGGGGCCAGTGCGGCAGGCAGGCGCAATACGACACGTGTCTCGCCGTTCTCCAATTGCTCCTCCTGATAGGAGTGGCACATGACGGAGAGGAACATACGGTCGACACCAATGGATGTCTCGATGACAAACGGGGTGTAGCTTTCATTGCTCTGTGGGTCGAAATACTTGATGGAGCGTCCGCTGTATTTCTCATGCTGTGAGAGGTCGAAGTTGGTGCGGCTGTGGATACCCTCCACTTCCTTGAATCCGAAAGGCATATGGAACTCCACGTCTGTAGCGGCGTTGGCATAGTGAGCCAACTTGTCGTGGTCGTGGAAACGGTAGTTTTCTGCGCCAAATCCCAGTGCCTGGTGCCATGCCATGCGGGTTTGCTTCCATTTCTCAAACCACTCGAGTTCGGTGCCGGGTTTGACAAAGAACTGCATCTCCATCTGCTCAAATTCCCTCATACGGAAGATGAACTGACGCGCAACAATCTCGTTGCGGAAGGCTTTTCCAATTTGTGCGATACCGAATGGAATTTTCATGCGTCCCGTCTTCTGCACGTTAAGGTAGTTGACAAAAATGCCTTGTGCTGTCTCTGGGCGCAGGTAAATCTTGTTGGCGGCATCCGACACGGAACCCATCTCTGTGGAGAACATGAGGTTGAACTGACGCACGTCAGTCCAGTTTTTCGTTCCGCTGATGGGGTCGGTGATTCCCTCGTCAAGGATGATTTGCTTCAGTTCAGCGAGGTCAGGTCCCTGCATGGCGGCAGTGTAGCGGGCATGCAGTTCGTCGCGCTTGCGGATGTTCTCAAGTACGCGAGGGTTGGTCTCACGGAATTTTTCCTCATCGAAGGCATCACCGAAGCGCTTGCGTGCCTTGTCTACTTCCTTTTGTATCTTCTCGTCATACTTCGCCATCTGGTCTTCGATGAGAACATCGGCACGATAGCGCTTTTTGGAGTCGCGGTTATCGATGAGGGGGTCGTTGAAGGCATCCACGTGTCCGGAGGCCTTCCAGATGGTTGGGTGCATGAAGATGGCAGAGTCAATGCCCACGATATTCTCGTGCAGAAGCACCATACTCTTCCACCAATATTCCTTGATGTTGTTTTTCAGTTCCACACCGTTCTGTCCATAGTCATATACAGCGGCGAGGCCGTCATAGATATCACTGCTGGGGAACACAAAGCCATATTCCTTGCAATGGCTCACAATCTTCTTGAATACATCTTCTTGTGCCATATTATTTTTGTTGATAAATGTTCATGTTGATGAGAGAATCAGTTGACAAACTGATAATTGGGTGCAAATTTAGCAAGAAAAATTGAGCACGCCAAGAATTAGCGTGTTTTCAGACAAAAAGATTGTTATTTTTTAATGGTTTTAGCAATATCGTCATCAATTGAAAGAATAACCGGTGCATATGGGAAAGAAAGCAAAATTTTTAGATTTTGCTTTGCTTTCCGCTCGGCTTTCACTACCTTTTACCTTTGGTTGAAGGTAGGATGCGCCTCAGGAAAGAAAGCAAAATATTTGATTTTGCTTTGCTTTCCGCTCGGCTTTCACTACCTTTGCATATAATTCCTAACGTTCAAGCAGCATGAATACCCAACTTGTTCTATCATTTCTCCGCAGCATCACCGTCAACAACAACCGCACATGGTTTCAAGAACACCACGACGAATACCTCGCCGCAAGGGAGGAATTTGAGGCATATGTTGCCAAAGCCATCTTGCGAATAGCTGAGTTTGACCCGTCCATTGCACATATCACCGTCAAGGATGCCTCCTATCGGTTTTATCGTGACACTCGTTTCTCACCCGACAAGTCACCCTACAAAAGGCATTTGGGGGCTTATATTGCCGCTCATGGCAAGAAGGCTTTCCATGGTGGGTATTACATCCATCTCGAACCGGACAACTGCATGCTCGCTTGTGGTTGCTACTATTTGCCCACAAATATTCTGACCGCTTGTCGTAACGAAATCATGGCCAATGTGGAAGAATGGTTGGGAAGGGTAGAGAATCCACGTTTCACTCAACTCTTCAGCCCCGCAAATGGTGGTGGTTTCGGTTTGGAACATCTGAAGACATGTCCGGCTGGGTTTCCACGTGACTTCGAACATATCAAATACCTACGCATGAAAGACTACTGTTGCTGGCACAATGTGGATGAGCATTTCTTTGACAGTGAGGACAGTCTTGAGAAAATGGCAGAAGTCTTCAAAGCCGCCAAGCCCATGATGGACTTCGTCAATGCCGTCATCGATGATTATGAATAGCGGGGGGCGTCTGCCATTTGATGTGAAGTTGATGAAGCATAGTGGTGCTCTCACCGCATGAACCAGTATGTTGGATGGCGAAACCGCCATCCACAGATGGAGCGACAGAAGCACTTAGGTTAACCTCTCTCTCAAGAACGGGGTCATCGGGCTTGGGTAGTGGCGTGTCAGTGGTGACGTGTGCCGTCAGTTGTCCGTCAGTATAGTTCAAACGGATATGGCAACCTGTTCGATAGCAGATGGCGCTTACTGGGTCGGTCAGCGGTGTGATGGTGCCGTGGTCGTAGCGCACCAAAAGGAAATCAACAGCTTTGGCATACTTCGTGGTGCGGATGATGCGGAGGGCATATCCAGTGAGCGTGCGGGTATCAAACTTGATGCACACATCCATGTACTGTCCTGTTGCACTGCCGAAACCCTGTCCAGCTGTCTTGGTGGGGTCGACATCGAGTGCAACCTCCATATTGCCATATTCTCCAACAATAGGCGTGTACATGATTCGTGCCCCTCGTTGCGCCTGAAGGAGTCCGTGTCCTACTGCACCATTGAATCCCTCACCATACTCCCACATGGGTTTGGAGGAATCAAACGACCATGAATATTCGGCCGTGTCGGATGGCTTGAATCCATCCACAGTCCAATTTCCCTCGCACACCAAAGGTTGCCAACCGCAGTAGAAGTCGTGAAAGTCTGTCTTGTATTCTTCTTGGGAAATCGCATGGTGTTGTTTGATCCGTTGCCTGCACACCACATTGATGGGCTCACCCATGGGGCAGCGGGCATGGCATGGTCGGATGGTAGCCATGAGGTATTTCCCCACGTCACCTTCTTGGATGAAGTAATCACGCACCGGACTGCCATGGCTTGCCGCCACAGGTACTGCCCGTGAGAAATCCGGTGTTTCTGCCACATACCATGTGATGTCCGAGAGGTCTCCATGGTTGTCAGGCAATAAGTGGTAGTCGAGGTGGGCTGTTTTGTTCTTGATGTGGATTTTTGGCTTTCCCGCAAGCGAAGGAGCTGGCAACCGCTTCCCCTCCAGATGGATGATGGCTGCTCCCTGCAGACCGTCTTGTGAGGTGGCGGTCACAGGGATATGCAGTGTTTCGTCATCGTCATAATCAGAAGTGATGAGCAACTCACCATTTTGTTTTTCTTTGATTTGTACATATTTCTCATCATCCTTTCTCACCGTCCAGATGAGTCGTTGCTGAGTGGCTTGGTTTCCTCCATGATACCTGACTGTAGCTGTCAAGGTCCATTCTCCTTCTCCTCCATGACCATTTACCTCATGTGGCATCACTGTCAGCGAAGTGGGTTTTGCCATCCCATTGATAGGTTGTAGAAGTGGATTCCATCCGTCTTCCCCGGCGAGCAGTCCTGCGATATTATAGCCTTTGGCTGTTTTGTAGGCTTCTATGAGCGGCAAGTCGTCTATGCATACGGATGTCTCGGGATGTTCAGATTCAATCAGGTAAGGTTCTCCGTTGAGCGTCACATTGCTGTAGTAGCACCTGAGCCATGGTGCAGGATAAGCCGTCCATCCGATATATACAGGTTTCTCGGCATGGAAACGGCAGTCGACGAGGGTGAGCGGACCAGAGGCCTTGCAAAAATACGACCTGTCGTTTTCGCTGCGAAGATAGAAGTCGCAGTCGAGCATCACTGCCCCTGTCTGCCTTGTAGTATAGAATGGCTTTTGTCCGTAGAAATCAAAGTCGCAGTGAAGATAGACTCCATTGCCGGTGAGGGCATCATCGGTGCATTCCATGTGGCAGTGGTCGAAAAGAATGCGCCGCGCCCCATTGAGAGGATTCATATTGAGTCGGCTGATGAACCTGACGTTTCTTGCGATAACGCGGTCGCCATGGCAATATGCCACATGTGCTTGGGTGATGGCAGAACTGCGCTTTTTGCGCTCCAGTTTAGGATTCAGCGGATATTCGAGGTCAACATTGCAGAAATTGCCCATGGTGAGGTTGCTTACTTCCAGACCATCGCCGTAGAAGTCGAGCATGGTGAAATTGCCTACAGCCCCCTGTGTCTGTCCGCGTTGTGCGGCGAGCACCACATCCCGCGGATCGTCAGCAAGTCCGATAAGATGCAGGTTTTGGCATCTGACGGTGAGTCCGATAGGCTCATGGCCGTTCTCTCCCACTCTTATGGTGGGGTCGTCGGGGTCGTCCACCCAATATACGTATGGAGCGATATACACCACCATGGGATTATCGGGCGTGCCATCAGTAAGTTGGTTCATCGCCTCGCGGAAGTCGCGGAAGAGGAAAGGACATTTGCCGACAGCCTCGTCATCGGCTGTCGCATCCACAAGAAAATGATGGCTGTCGAGAGGGAAAGTCTGTTGCTTGTAGGAAAAGAAATCTCCTCCCATGGCTGAGGCAGTCAGCCACAAGAGGTACAGGGAGCACCAAATTCTGAGTCCTAAACGCATTTCCTATTGGTTGGAGCCCTTGTTGAGTTCCTTGGAGAGCAACTTGCCTACATCACCAGTCAACAAGTGGACTGGATGCTCTCGGATAAAGGAGTCGATGTGGCGGATACGTTTCTCCTCGAGAATCTCATCCATTGCGATGAGAATGCCCGTTTCCTCGACATCACCGAATCCGTCGTTGATGGCCGTGCCGAACATGCGCATGGTGGGACTCAGGCCCATGTATGCATTGACGAGGGGTGGGATGTTGATGCCGAGCTTGCGGATTTCAAGGTTGAGGATGCGGTAGTCCTCACGCAGGTCATCCTTGCAGAGGATAGAGGCAAGCAGTTCGGGGTCGGTTTCCATCTTCAGAGGTTTCATGGGCATGATGAGCCCATCCTTGTCGCCGAAATGCTTGTTGAGGAAATAAAGAATCATATCACGTCCCTTTCTGATATACGAAGGGTACATGGTCATCTTGCCAAAAAAATATTTGACATTGGGCATGATGACGGTGAGTGCACCAAGTCCGTCCCAAAGGTTGTCGAGTGCGAAGAGGCTTTTCGAACCTTTCCTGCTGCTTTGGTAGGGAATGGTCACATAGGAGCGTGCCAGTTCTACGGTTTGCGGGAGATAGTCTCTGATGAATCTTTCTGAGAAATGGAACATATGGCTGGTGGCAAGTATCGGTTGGCCATTGCTGTCGAAGTCAACCTCATTGCCAAGTTTGTAGCGGTAGCCACCGATGATTTCCTCCTCGTCGGGGTTCCATACGAGCAACTGCTTGTAGCAATTGTCCATCAGGTCGAATTCATCGAGGTCGAGCGCCTTTCCTGTGCCGCCTCCTGCCTCGCGGAAGACCTCCTCGCGCTGTCGTCCGATTTCCCTGACCACATTGGGAGAATCGTGGATGTCTACCACAAAAATTTGGTTGTGGCTCTTATTGGTCATGCGCAGACGCTTGTCGGGAGTCAGTTCGGCCTTTAGGAGCTCTTTGTCAACGGGGGGGATAATTTGTTCCATGGAATTATGTTGAGGGTGCTTGAAGTTTGTATACTTTGTCTTGCACATACTGTGCCCACTCGATGGGTTTTCTCGACTTGTCGAAAGTCTGCCAAGGGATGGGCTTGCCGATGGTCACTTTGAAAGTCTTGTGGACATTGCGGTACATCTCATCTACCAAGAAGAGCATCGCGATGTTCACTTTGAGGTTGAGGGTCTTGCATATATTGGCAATCCGATAAAAACGGTTGGAGTTGTGCCCGCTGAAATGGATGGGCACCACATCCCGATGAGTTTCTATGCTCTTGGAGATGAATGTCTTGCTCCACGGCACGTCTCTGATAACACCCTTGGTCTTGCGTGAGCAGAGGCCTGCAGGGAACATAAGCATATGGCTGTCGCTCTCAAATCCCGCCTTGACCATGGCGGGGAAATTGCGGCTCTGACTGCCCGTCTTGTTGATGGGTATGCACAGCGGAGCAAGTCCGGGAAGGTTCATGAGCAAGTCATTGACCAAATATTTGAAATTTCCGTCATAATACCTTCCGATGATGGCACCGAGGGCCACTCCATCTTCACCTCCAAGCGGATGGTTGCTCACAAAAGTGTAACAACGTTCATCGTCGGGTGAGGGAAGGTTCTCCTTGCCTTCCACCAAAAGGGTCATGTCAAGATACCGAACACACTCTTCAAGCCATTCAACACCTTTTTTGTCGCGTGACTTCCAAAGGAAGGCATTGACCTCATCTTGATGCAGGATGTGGCGTAGCCAGTTGCGGACAAAGCCCGGAACATATTTCGCCTTGGCTCCCATCTTATCTGCAAGAATTCGGTCGATGTCTATGGTTTTCTCTGTTATTTCGGTCATAATGTTCAATCTCCTTACAAATTGCAAAAATAACGCAACTTTTTGAATTAAGTAGCTTTTTTTCTAAAAAAAGTGTTCTATAATGAACAATTTAAAAAAAATCCGTTTCAACAGATAGAATTTTGCTAAAATAATGCTCCTATTTTTCAAGGAAAAAAGTGCATACAGCAACACTTGGAGAGCCCTTATTTTTTTTGCAAAAAAAAGTGGGGGAAAATGGTGGAAAGTGGGGGAAAATGTGTAATTTTGAAGCCGAATTTGAAAAAACGGGAAAGCATGCAGCTATTAGGCAACATAGAAGCCAAGACCGACTCGAAGGGTAGGGTGTTTCTGCCAGCCGCGTTCCGCAAGGAACTGCAGGGCAGCGGAAGTGGCATTCTTGTGTTGCGCAAGGATGTGTGGCAGCCCTGTCTGACTCTTTATCCCGAGTCATCGTGGGATGACTTGATGCGCACTCTTCGCTCACGTATTAATAGGTGGAATCCCCTCCACCAGCAGATATACCGCCAGTTTCTCACCGACGTGGAGATGGTGAGCGTGGACAGCAGTGGCCGCATTCTCATTCCCCGTCGTCTGATGGAGGCAGCCAGCATCAGTCAGACACTGCGTTTCATCGGAATGGGCGACTATATTGAGATGTGGAGCGGTGGGAAGACGGAAGAGCCATTCATCAAGGCTGATGATTTCAAGCGCGAGTTGGAAGCGCTCATGTGTGGCCTTCCACAACAGCCGGCTGTCGGCAAGGAGGCAGATAATGAGTGACAACATCAAAGCCTACCATGTTCCCGTTCTCCTGTGTGAGAGTATCGACGGTCTCGACATCCGTCCTTCGGGCGTGTATGTCGATGTCACTTTCGGAGGTGGTGGACACAGCCGCGAAATACTTCGCCGCCTCGGCAAAGATGGTCACCTCTTTGGTTTCGACCAAGACGGGGACAGCGAACGCAACATACCTGAGGGTGACAGCCGTTTTACCTTTGTGCGGAGCAATTTCCGCTACTTGCGCAACTGGATGCGCTACCACGGCATAGAGATGGTAGACGGCGTGCTTGCCGACTTGGGGGTCTCGAGCCACCACTTCGACGATGAGAGTCGCGGTTTCTCCTTCAGGTTTGACTCTCCGCTCGACATGCGGATGAACAAACAGGCGAGCATCACTGCCGCAGATGTCGTGAACAGTTATGGTGAGCAGCAACTTGCCGACATATTCTACCTCTATGGAGAACTGAGGCAGTCGCGTCGTCTGGCCGCCGCTATTGTGAAAGCACGTGCAGTAAACCCATTGCTCACTACCACGCAGTTGGTGGACACCATCACCCCCCTGCGTCCCCGAGAGCGCGAGAAGAAAGAGGTGACCAAGGTGTTTCAGGCTCTCCGCATTGAGGTAAACCACGAGATGGAAGCCTTAAGTGAGATGCTTGCCGCTGCTACCGACCTGCTGGTATCCGGCGGTCGCTTGTCGGTCATCACCTACCACAGTCTGGAGGACCGCATCGTGAAGAACATGATGAAGGCAGGCAATGTGACAGGCACCATAGAGCAGGACTTTTTTGGGCGTACACAAGCGCCCCTGCGCCCTCTGAGCAATAAGGTCATCACACCAAGCGAGGAGGAACTGAGCACCAACCCCCGCAGCCGCAGCGCCAAGTTGCGTGTAGCGGTGAAGAACTAACAGAATAGATTGGAAATAAAAGATATGTGCAGACAGATGTGTCTGCAAGAAATGAGAGAAGACCGTAACCGAAGAAATGTAAACTTGCAGCCGATTAGGAAATGAACAACGAAGAAGACATCAGACAAGAGGAAGAGGCCGCCATCAGTCATGCGGCCGGTGCCATTCCCAGCGGGGAAGACGCAACAGACCTCACCGAGGATGACATCATCGTCGGCGAGGACGAAGAAGAAGGAGAAGAGGAGATGGGCGGACAGTCATCCGCACATCCTTCGCTGAAGGAAGTCATCAAGGAAAACGCACGTGAGGATGAGAAACCTTTCTCGTCCACGCTTGCCTTGAAGACCATCCTCGGCGGCGATATCCTCAACACGCAGGCCATACGCCGACAGGTGTGGCTGATTTTGCTCATCACCATCTTCGCCATTCTCTATGTGTCGAATCGATATAGTTGCCAGAAGCAGCAAATCAAAATTGACAACCTCAATACCGAACTGAAGAGGTCGAAATACAAGACCTTGTCTCTTTCAAGCGTGCTCACAGAGCGTTGCCGAGAGAGCCATGTGGTGGAAATGCTGCGCGCCAACAACGACAGCGTGATACGCACTGCAGACCAACCTCCATATATCATCATGATTCCCAACTGACCCACACTATGAGCAAGAAAGATAACGGACAATCCATCAGCCGCTATAGTTTCATAGCAGGCATCATGACCTTGATGGGCATCGCTGTGTTGGGAAAGGCCTTCTACATCATGACGGTGAAGCACGACTATTGGATGGAAGTTGCCAATCAACGCCGATTTGACTCCCTTGAGGTGGCGCCCAACCGCGGCAACATCCTCAGCGATGAAGGTGAACTCATGGCGAGTTCGCTTCCAGAATACAAGATGTTCATGGACTTCAAAGTTGGAGGTGAGACGAAAGATTCACTGTGGCGCGAGAAAGTTGACAGCATCTGCATGGGACTTCATGAGATTTTTCCAGAGCAATCGGCGGAGGAATTCAAGCAGCACCTTGAGGAAGGTCATCAAAAGATGAGCCAGAATTGGGCGATATGGCCCAAGCGTGTGGACTACAACACTTTCCAGCGAGTCCAGCAACTGCCCATTTTCAACATGCCCAGACTCCGCGGTGGCTTCCACTATGAGGAGAACAATGCCCGCCGCCGTCCGTTCGGCACACTGGCCTACCGCACGGTGGGTGACATGTATGGTGCGAAAGACAGTGCGCGTTTTGGATTGGAACTGTCATTCGACAGCATCCTGCGCGGTAAGAAAGGAGTGACACACAAGCGTAAAGTGATGGACAAATACCTGAGTTTCGTTGATGTGGCTCCCACTGACGGCTATGATATCCAAACCACCATCAATGTGCAGATGCAGGACATCGCTGAGAAAGCCGTGGAGGAGGAATTGAAACTCATCAACGGCGATGTGGGAGTGGCCATCGTGATGGAGGTGAAGACAGGTGACGTGAAAGCCATCGTCAACCTGGAGAAATGCGGCGATGGTGAATACCGCGAGCGCCGCAACCACGCCATAGCTGACCTCCTCGAGCCCGGTTCGGTGTTTAAAACCGCCTCAATGATGGTTGCCCTTGATGACGGCAAGGTAGATACCAACAGAATCGTACATACCGGCAACGGACAGATTAAGATGCACAATGCGCAGATGAACGACCACAACCGCGCCTCTGGCGGTTATGGAAGTATCTCCTTCGGAAGAGCCCTACAGGTAAGTTCCAACATTGGCATCAGCAAAGTGATAGATGAAGTGTATGGCAGCAATCCTGGAGCATTTGTCGATGGTCTCCGCCGCATCGGCATTGCCGAAGACCTTCAGGTGCCCATCACTGGTGCAGCACCGCCACGTATCCGCCACCCTAAGGAAAAAGGAATCTATTGGTCGAGCACGACGCTGCCTTGGATGAGTATTGGTTATGAGACACAGGTGCCCCCCATCTCCACCCTTGCCTTCTACAATGCCATAGCCAACAATGGCAAGATGATGAAGCCCCGCTTTGTTACCCGTGTGTTGTTCGAGGGTGAGACCGTGAAAGAATATGCCCCAGTGGTGCTCAAACAGCAGATTTGTAAGCCCTCAACCCTGTCGAAAATACAAGACCTGCTTAAGAAAGTGGTGACGCAGGGCACAGGCAAGAAAGCCCGCTCGGAGTCGTTTGCCGTTGCGGGAAAAACAGGAACGGCACAGATTTCCAAGGGTCACGGTGGCTATAAGGTGGGCACCATGCACTATTTGGTGAGTTTCGTGGGTTACTTCCCCGCAGATGAGCCACGTTACAGTTGCATCGTATGCCTCCAGAAGGCAGGTTTGCCCGCCTCTGGCGGAACAATGAGCGGATGGGTCTTTCATAACATCTCCGAGGGAATTATGGCACATAGCCTGAATATGGATATTACTCACGCACGCGATACCGCATCCAACCCACTTCCACAGGTGCTCAACGGCAATCTTGAGTCGGCAAGTATCGTGCTCGACCACCTTGGGTATTCCACACACCACAATTGGGCGAACGCGAAAGGCAATTTCCCATTCTGGGGTGACATTAGCATGAACAGCAACAAGTTCCTGCTCAACCAAACTGATCAAGGTGAGGAAGGGACAGTGCCCAATGTGGTGGGCATGGGTGCCCGCGATGCCGTCTACCTGATGGAGAAACGTGGAGTCAACACCATTCTTAAAGGTCGGGGCAAAGTGGTGCAACAAAGCATTCATCCAGGAGCGAAAGCCAGTCATGGCACTACTTGTGTGCTTACTTTGCAATATCTATGACGAAAAACCAAAACACATACAGACATGATACTGAGTGAACTACTGAGGAACATACAGCCGACCAGCATCAAAGGTGATGCCGGCATCGATATCACAGGCATTGACATCGATTCACGGCAGGTGGGCAAGGGATTTTTGTTTGTCGCCATGCGGGGCACGCAGGTAGACGGACACCAATTCATCCCGAAGGCCATCACGCAAGGGGCGACAGCCATCCTCTGCGAGACCCTTCCCGACTCTCTTGCCGAGGGAGTGACCTATGTCATCGTGGAGTCGACCGAACAAAGTGTGGGGTCTGTCGCCACCACCTTCTATGGTGACCCCTCACGCCGTATGCGTCTCGTGGGAGTGACAGGAACCAATGGAAAAACCACCATTGCCACCTTATTATATAATATGATGCGCAAGATGGGACACCGGTGCGGTCTGCTCTCCACAGTGTGCAACTACATCGAAGGTGAGGCAGTGCCTGCCACCCATACCACCCCCGATGCCATCCTTCTCAACCGCCTGCTCGCACGTATGGCGGAGGCAGGATGTGAGTATGTGTTTATGGAGTGCAGCAGCCATGCCATCCACCAGCACCGCATAGGTGGACTGAACTTCGCTGGCGGCATCTTCACCAACCTCACACGCGACCACCTCGACTACCACGGCACGTTTGAGAATTACCGTGATGCGAAGAAAATGTTCTTTGATAGTCTGCCGAAGGGCTCCTTTGCCATCATCAATGCAGACGACAAGAACGGTATGTTTATGGTTCAGAACACAAAGGCGCAGGTGAAGACCTATTCTACACAAGGGATGGCCGATTATCGTGCTCGGCTTTTGGAATGTCACTTTGAAGGCATGTATCTGGAAATCGATGGAAAGGAGGTGGGCGTGCAGTTCATAGGCAAGTTCAATGTCAGCAACCTCCTCGCTGTCTATGGTGCAGCCCGAATGCTGGGCAAGAGTGCCGACGACATTTTGGTGGTGATGAGCACGCTGCAAAGTGTGAGTGGCCGTCTGCAACCCGTCAGGTCGCCGGAAGGCTACACCGCCATCGTTGACTATGCCCACACTCCAGACGCCCTCGATAATGTGCTGCGTGCCATCCATGAGGTGCTCGCAGGAAAAGGCAAGGTCATCACCGTCTGTGGAGCCGGAGGCAACCGCGATAAAGGAAAGCGCCCATTGATGGCACGGGAGGCGGTGAGGCAAAGCGACCATGTCATCATCACGAGTGACAATCCTCGTTTTGAGGAACCCCAGGCCATCATCGACGATATGCTGGCAGGCCTCACACCTCAGCAGATGCGTAAAGTGGTTGCCATCACCGACCGCCGTGAAGCCATCCGTGCAGCATGCATGATGGCACAGCGTGGCGACGTCATTCTCGTGGCTGGCAAGGGGCATGAGAACTACCAGGAAATCTGTGGTGTGAAACATCATTTCGATGACCGCGAGGAACTGGAGAAGATCTTTGCCGTCCAATAATCTCAGTGTATTAAAAAGGACTCAACTACCTATCAGCAACCAAAACCAAACACATATGCTATACTACATTTTCAGGTTTTTAGAACAGTTTGACATCCCTGGTGCCCATATGTGGCATTATATCTCGTTTCGTTCACTCGCCGCACTGATTCTCTCGCTCATCATCTCGGCATGGTTTGGCGAGAAATTCATTGTCTGGATGAAGAAGAAGAACTACACCGAGACTCAGCGCGATGCCAAAATCGACCCATTCGGTGTCAAAAAAATAGGGGTTCCCTCATTGGGGGGCATCATCATCTTTGTTTCAATCATGGTGCCCATCTTGTTGTTTGGACGTATGCGCAACATCTATCTCATCCTGATGATCATCACCACCGTATGGTTGGGATTGCTTGGCTTTGCCGACGATTATATCAAGTTATTCAAGAAGAAGAAAGACGGTCTGCCGCCACGCTTCAAACTGGCAGGACAGATTGCTCTCGGACTAATTGTAGGCCTAACCCTGTGGGCGAGTCCCGATGCTACTATCAATGAGAGTGTTGTCATCGAGCAAAACGACGGCAAGAACATCGTCACCCACAAGTCTGCCCCAGAGAAGTCTACCATCACAACCATCCCGTTTGTGAAGAACCACAACCTCGACTATTCCAAGGTATGTGGTTTTATGGGCAAGTACAAGCGTGCTGCAGGATGGGTGCTCTTCGTCATCATCACCATCCTTGTGGTGACAGCGGTGAGCAACGGTGCCAACCTCAACGACGGTATGGACGGCATGCTCGCGGGCAATTCTGCCATCATCGGTGTGGCGTTAGGAATCCTGGCCTACTTGAGTAGTCACATCGAATTCGCCTCATACCTCAACATTATGTATATCCCAGGATCACAGGAGATGGTGGTATTCTTCTTCGCTTTTATTGGCGCGATGATTGGCTTCCTGTGGTATAACGCCTATCCTGCCCAAATATTCATGGGCGATACTGGTTCACTCATGATTGGAGGTATTATCGGTGTGGGAGCCGTCATCGTACACAAGGAACTGCTGCTGCCCATCCTTTGTGGTATCTTCTTTGTGGAGAGCCTGAGTGTGATTATCCAGACTGGTTATTTCAAATACAGGAAACGCAAGGGAGAACGAGTGAGGGTCTTCAGGTCGGCTCCCATCCACGACAATTTCCGCAAATTGGACAAGGACCTCGATGAGACCAGCCGATACATCTTAAAGGGATGGCCAAAGCGTCAGTTCCATGAGTCGAAAATCACCATACGCTTCTGGATTGTATCCATCATCCTGGCTGCACTGACCATCATCACGCTGAAGATCAGGTGAAAATCTACCCAACCCTCCTTAGGAGGAGGGATTGGGAGTTTGTAAATGTGAGAAATATAGGAGCATAGACGTCGCTCCTGCAGAATATGTCCATGAAAAAACACGTAATTGATTGGAAGAGATTATTTGATTGAAAAGGAAATGAAAAGAATTGTGATTTTAGGTGCCGGAGAGAGTGGAGCAGGCGCCGCCGTATTGGCAAAGAAGGAAGGGTTTGACGTGTTTGTCTCCGACATGTCGGCCATCAAGGACAAATACAAGACGATGCTCGACAGTCACGGCATCGCTTGGGAAGAACTGCAGCACACCGAAGAGCTCATCCTCTCGGCCGACGAAATCATAAAAAGTCCCGGTATACCCGATACCGCCCCCATTGTAAGCAAGGCCATCGCCCGTGGCATCCACATCATCAGTGAGATTGAGTTTGCCGGACGCTATACCACCTCAAAAATGATATGCATCACTGGAAGCAACGGTAAGACTACCACCACATCGCTCATTTATCATATCTTCAAAAACGCAGGCTATGACGCAGGGCTTGCCGGCAACATCGGCCGCAGTCTCGCCTTGCAGGTGGCTGAGGACCCCCATGCCTATTATATCATCGAACTGAGTTCGTTTCAGTTGGACAACATGTATGACTTCCGTGCCAACATTGCCATATTGCTCAACATTACACCCGACCACCTCGACCGTTACGACAACTGCATGCAGAACTATGTTGACTCGAAGATGCGCATCATCCGCAATCAGACGGAAGAGGATAGTTTCATCTACTGGAACGATGACCCCATCATCAAACGCGAGTTGCAGAAATACGACATCAAGGCCATCCAATATCCATTCTCAGAACTCAAGGAGAAAGGGTCGATAGGCTATATCGAAGAGGGGATGTATCACCTTGAGAAACCCACTCCCTTCAATATGGAGCAGGAGGCGCTGAGCCTAACTGGGCGACACAATATCTATAACTCGCTGGCGGCAGGTCTTGCCTCCAACATTGCTGGTGTGAGCAAGGAGAGTATCCGCAAGAGTCTGAGCGACTTCCCCGGAGTGGAGCATCGCCTGGAGCGTGTGACCACCGTAGGCGGTGTACGCTATGTCAACGACTCCAAGGCTACCAACGTGGATGCCTGTTGGTATGCCCTCGAGAGCATGACCACTCCCACGGTGCTCATCATCGGCGGCAAGGACAAGGGCAACGACTACAACGCCATCAAGGAATTGGTGATGCAGAAATGCCGCGCTTTGGTGTATTTGGGAGCCGACAACACCAAACTGCACAACTTCTTCGACAACCTCGGTATACCTGTCCGCGACACCCACAGCATGGCCGACTGCGTGGCGGCATGTTACGAACTCGCTCAGCCTGGCGACACCGTGCTGCTCAGTCCCTGTTGCGCCAGTTTCGACTTGTTCAAAAACATGGAGGACCGTGGTGAACAATTCAAGACACTCGTTAGAAACCTCTGAACCATATGAAAGTATCCATTGGCAACATATTCAAGGGCGACAAGGTGATATGGATGATTTTCCTCTTCCTGTGTGTCATCAGCCTTATCGAAGTGTTCAGTTCCAGTAGTTCGCTGACCTACAACAAGGCGAGTTACTGGGGACCCATTGTCAAACACAGCCTCATCCTCGCCGCCGGTCTGGTACTCATGGTGATTGTGCAAAATATTGACTGCAAATACTTTAAGATTGCCACCATCTTCCTGCTCATTATCTCCTTCGTGACCTTGTTCTGGGTGCTGATAGCGGGGCAGACCACCAATGGCGCGCAGCGGTGGGTGTCGTTTCTCGGCATTCAGTTTCAGCCTTCTGAGATAGCCAAGGGAGCCATAGTGCTTGCTGTGGCCCAAATTATGAGTGCCATGCAAACGGAGGAGGGTACGGAGGAAAAGACCTTTGGTTATGTGCTCACCATCGCCCTTCCTCTTATGCTCCTCATCGTGTTTGAGAACCTCTCGACAGCCATGCTCATCGGTATCGTCGTGGTCGGCATGATGTTCTATGGCCGTGTGTCACTACGTAAGATTGGCAAACTTGTAGGTTTTGTGGCTATTCTAGGGCTCGCCGCCATCATCGTAATTCTGTTGGTGGGTAAAGATGA
>JAGCXX010000117.1 GCA_017961115.1 Prevotella sp.
CTACATCTTGAGATTGAGGGATATTGGGCTAATACCATCCTCCTGGAAGTGAAACTGCTCGCCATTATATCAGAATTGTTCTACATCATGACGGGACAGTCCGACAAACTTGACTATGAGAAATACTACACCAAGGCTTACGACAAGGCTTCCAGACTGCTTGGTGCCGGATGCTGCTACAGCGACTTTGGTACACGTCGCCGTGCTTCGTTCGAGGCTGAGGATGTCGTAGTCAGAGCAATGAAAGACTGCCAGAATTCTCAGAAATGGAGCGGCACGTTCGTGGGTACGAGCAACGTATATCTCGCTATGAAATATGACCTCACACCAGTGGGAACCATGGCGCATGAGTTTATATGCGCCATCGCAGCAATGTATGGTCCGCAGATGGCCAACTATATGGCAATGGAGGCATGGCGCAACACATTCCGTGGCGCACTCGGTACATTCCTCTACGACAGTTTCGGATGGCATGTCTTCAGCCTTAATTTCTCAGAAGACTTCGCCAACCTCTTCAAGGGACTCCGCATCGACAGTGGCGACAATTATGAGCAGTTGCAGAAAATTGTTGCAAAATACAAGTCGTTGGGCATCGACCCACGCTCTAAACAAGTGATTTTCAGCAATGCGCTCGACACCGACCGTGCAATCAAAATCCATGAGTATGCCAAGGACTATTGCTTGCCATCGTTTGGCATTGGCACACATTTCACCAACGACTTCGATGGTGTGACGCCTATGAACATCGTCATCAAATTGGTGGCTGCCAAAATCACTGAGTCGTGGGATTTCTACAACGACACTTGCAAACTCTGTGAGGACAAAGGAAAACATACCGGCAAACCAGAAGTGATTCGCCGGTATATGGATACCATAAAGTTCAAAGAGGATTAATCAGTATTTGACACCAAGGGCGTCAAGGATGCCGCGTATCTCGTTGCCAACACTCATGATACCATTGATAGCGCCATCCTTGACGCCTTTTGCCATGTATCGGGCACACTCACCCTCCAATTCACCGATGCGTCGGCGCTCTTCGGGGGTGTAGTTGTAACGTGTCATGCGCTTGCGGATGTCACCAAACTTATTGACGGCATTTTTCCAGTCATGGATGGTATAGTATGCGGCATTGTCGCGTAGGTCATTAGACAGGCGCTCCATCTGGTTGATGCATCCTGTCTTGGTATAGCATGATGTGGTCAGTGTCAACGTCATGCCAATCACCAGTGCAAAAAATAATGTGCGTAGTTTCATATCATTTCAGTTATATAATTATTACTTGTCCATTCAAAAAGAGCATCTGTCTAAACTCCTAAACTCCTAGACTCCTAAACTCCTCAAATAGAGTCATCTGTCTAAACTCCTCCCAAAAATCACCAATCTCCCGTGGCTCCTCCACCACCGGATGAACCACCACCATAATGACCGCCTTTAGGCTTCTGAGGTTCTTCAGGATTGGGCGACTCCTTCTTCACTTCTTCCTCAGGTTCATCCTCTTTGGGCTCTTCAGGTTGATCGACAACTTTGGCTAAATGCTTGGCGGGTTTGTTCCACTTGTTTTTGTCATCGTAGATGCCGAATATCATGCACAGAACGAGGATAGTGAGCATCATCGTTCCGTTCTCGCCACTGAAAAATCCTCCGCTTTTCAACGAAGAGATATTGATGCCCTCATCGGCTTCCTCATCCTGCAGCGTGTCATAGAGAGCCTGGGTAAGACAGAGCAGAGCACTGTCAGGCAACTCGCTCTTCAGATAGGGCTTCAAGCAGTTGCGGCCAAGTCTGCTGCATTCCACATCTGTAAGGTCGCCCTCGAGGTCACGGCTTGGAGCGATGGTGTATTGATGCTGGTCGTAGGCAACTACAACGCAGATGCCACGGCCTGTTTCTTTGTTGCCAATTTTATATTTGTTGATGAGGTCGACGGCGGTGCGGTAGGTGCCGCCCTCATCCACTCGCCGGCATACCACCACGGCTGGCTTCACACCGACGATGGAGTCGAGATCTTTTAATTGGGCATTCATGGCTGCAACGGTGCTATCACTCAGAATGCTGTCGCTGTTGGTCACATATTGACTGGCATCATCAAGATGCACCATCTTGATGTTGGAGGCATTCCAAACAGTCACAGCGTTGGAGTCTGTGGTAGCCACCGTCCGTCCGGTTTCAGCAGCATCAGTGGCGGGTTTGGCAGGAACTGAAGCTACAGAAGAAGCCCTCTTCGATGTGCTATTGTAAATGATCTGATAGGAACAACTCATCATGCAGGCGGAGAGGATGGAGGTCCAGAGAGCGGTGTAATATTTGTTTTTGTAACGCTTCAGCGGACTCTCTTTGGTCTCGTCAGTGGGGTGGGGGTCTTCAAATTTCACACCCGCACGTATGGCCTCTTCCGTGGCCTGCTGAGCTGCAGGTGCCTCTTTCTTCCATTTTGCTGAGAAATAGAGAAGTACGCCTATCACTGAAACACCCAACACCAACATAGGGTCAAACGGATGAACGATGAAGAACAGGATGGGCAGCAGAATACCGAAAAACAACCACGACTTGGCGCTCAACGCCAACCCATTAAAACAACTTTTTATGAATTTTTTCATATGATATCTTTTTTCTTGATGGTGCAAAGGTAATGATTGTCTTGATTATGCAAAGGTAGTGTAAAACAAGAGTAATCCCAAACAAAAAAGCTATTTTTTGTTTGGGATTACGATAGTCCAGATTTTCTTTTAGTCAAAAAGGCAATGCAAAATGCTCATCTTGTCGTTGCGTTTTTGGCGTTCGGTTCGCAGGCAATATATTGCAGAATGGCTTGCCATTTCTTCTCCAATTCCTTTTAATTCTTATCGTAATGAAATAATTCTCTAATTCTCAAATTCGTGAAAAATCAAAGATTAGCGCATTTGAATGGAGTGGGAAACTTCAATTTTTAATCTATAATCATTAATCTTTAATCTTTAATCTCAATCACTATTTCTCCTCCATCGAGCAATGGCGACTCTGCTCTCACGGTGATGGTGCCATCCTCTTGAGTGGCCTCCACATAGGCAAGTAGTCTGCCGCGGACTACACGCTGCCGCCAGTCGCGCAGGTTGCTGGTGTCGCTCATGTCGCCACCTTCAAGTCCCAACAGACGGCCTGCACCAGTCACACGTACGGATATCTCGTTGTCGGAAAGCGGCACGGTCTTTCCTTCTGAGTCAACGACCTCGATGATGACGTGTGCAATTCGTCCATGCCCCGTCAGTGTGGTCTTGTCTGCTGTCAGCCTCAGGGCTGCAGGTCTTCCCGAGGTGGCTATTTCATAAGATGCCACCGCATGACCGTCATTGTCCATGGCTTCCGCCCTGAGCACTCCTGACTGGTAGGGAATGTCCCACCATATTGCCCCTGTTGCCTGGTCTTTTGTTTTCGGTGCAGCTATTTCCTTTCCATTGAGCAACAGTCGGGCATTTTCTTGGTTGGTCATGCACACCACACGGATAGTCTGTCCGTCACGATAGTTCCAAGTGTCTTGGGCATAGATTGACACACCGGGGTCGCGTCGTCCTGCCTGACGGCCACGGCGGTTGCCACCATTGCCCATCGTGGGATATGTACCTATGTAGCACACTGGCTTCTCGCTCCACAGCGAGGCACGCCACCAACCTTGAGGCTTTCGTTCTCCCTTCAGGTCAAGAAGTCCCGCCGAGGACCCTCGTGCTGGCCATGCACCGCTTTCCCCAAGGTAGTCGATACCTGTCCAGAGGAATTGGCCAAAAATGAAGTCATGTTCTGCCACGGCTTTCCATGCCTCAAGGTCATGACGGTTCTCCGAACCATATATCACACGCTTGGGATAGGTGCGGTGGTCTTCGTCATATCGGCTCTCGGTGTAGTTATAACCTACCACATCTACTGCCTGGGGGTAGGTGGTCTCGTTGGACATCACCACACCTGCCAGTGCGCCTGTTGTGGGACGGCTGCTGTCAATCTGCCTCACCACCTTGGTGAGTCGTTCGGCGATGCGACCGATACGTTGGGCGTCGGGTTGACCGGGTTTGTATCCTCCGTACATGGGTTGGGTGATGCTGCTGCCATTGAGCACAGGATGGGTATATGGGTCATTGGGATAGTCCACCTCGTTGCCAATGGACCATAAGAAGATGCAGGGGTGGTTGCGGTCGCGCCTCACCATGTCGGCGACATCACGGTCTATCCACTCTTCAAAAAAGTCGTACGAACCTTCATAACCTGGTGTACCGCGATTCCATCCCTCAAGCCATTTTCGTTTTGGAAACTCCCATTCATCGCTGGCTTCGTCCATGACGAGCAGACCGAGGGAGTCGCAGAGGTCATATACAACGGGGGCCTGTGGGTTGTGGCTCATGCGGATGGCATTCACACCGATGGACTGCAGGTTGACGAGTCTCCGCTCCCACACATCCCGGGGTACGACGGCACCCAGCACCCCTGCGTCATGATGCAGGCAGACGCCTTTCACCTTCATGTTCTTGCCGTTTATGGAGAAACCTTTGTTGGGGTCGAAATTCAGGGTTCTGAGTCCCATGCGCATGCTGCTGGAGTCAATGATGGTATTGGAATGTGCATCGCGCAGTTGGGTGTCTACCGTGTAGAGATAGCCACTGCCCACATTCCAAAGATGGGGTTGGGCGATTTTCAGGGTTAGCGTTTGCTTCTCTTTGTTGCCGATAGTGACCTGTTTCTGTGCCACCTGCCGTCCCTGTGCGTCACTGATGGTCACCAATGCCTTCATCGGACTGACTGCTTTCGTGTATCCTTCGGCGGTGGTGGTCTCTACATCCACCTCCACGGTGGCACTGCCCGAGGTGAGTTGCTTCAGTCGCCACGCACTGCCCCATTGCGTCAGGTGTACTGGACCAGATTTCACCAACCAAACGTCTCTGTAGATGCCACTGCCGGTGTACCAACGTGAGTCGGCCTGTCTGGAATGGTCGACGCGCACCGCCAAAACGTTGTCGCCGTCCTTGTTGACCCATGGTGTCATATCATACAGTACTGAGGCGTAGCCGTTAGGGCGCATGCCGAGCAGATGGCCGTTGAGATAGACCTCAGCACGGTTGTAGATTCCCTCAAAATAAATCCACCACTGGGTGTCGTCCTGTTGCTCGTTATTACGGCTGATTTCCTTGAGTGTGAAGTGCTTGCGATACCAACCCACACCGCCAGGCAAATATCCGGTGCAGGAGAAAAGTTGGGGAGACATGGAATGTTCCACCGACCAGTCGTGGGGCAGCCGCTGTTGTCGCCATCGTGAGTCGTCGAAACCGGTCTCACGGGCAGCGGAGTCGTCGAAAGTTTCTATTTTGGTGTTGCGTTCACGGTCGGCAGTGGCTGCTGCCTTTCCTTGTGTCACGGCTACTACGGCAGGATTGTCACCAGCAGGTGTGCGCCAGTCGGTGCCCACCAAGGCGAAGCGCCAATTGTCGTTGAATAAGGTGGCTTGGCCAAACGATACCTGGGCATCAGCTACACCGAAACCCCCAAAAGTTGCTATAGCAGTCATCATAATACGCAGATGCTGCACCTCGATTCTTAGATGGGTGAGAATAGTTTTTTTCATTTTGTTCTTCATATTTTCTTGGAAATAGCATTTGATTCATCTTAGATGACATCAAAGGTACAATTTTTTGTTGAATAAAAGAATAAAAAATGCGATAAATAGTCTTTCACTATCAGAATATCTCCGAAAATGGATAAGACGGTGTCTGAAAAAGGACAAAGTAGTGATCATTGGCCAGAACACTTTGTAAAGGTGTGCTAATAGTTTTTAATTAGGGTAAAAAAGTTTGTCGTGTCGTAGAATTACTATTACTTTTGTTGATATGAATCGAATTGTCCTTCTCATTTTTCTGGTGTTGCTGTCTGCTTCTGTGGCAGCACAGCGACGCTTGGTGGTGTGCGATGTGGAGACATTCGAGTCTATCAGCAGTGTGAGTGTGCAAAGCAGTGCCGGTGTCGTTGTTTCCGATTCGCTCGGTTATTTCTCTGTGCCCGATACATGCAAGAGCCTTTTGCTCTCGCATCTTAATTATGAGAGTCGGATGCTTAATGTCAGTGAGGTACGTGACACTGTTTTTCTCGTGTCAAAAGATTTGGGTATGCGGGAAGTGGTGGTATTTGGCAAAGGAAAGGATGACGGTCTTGCTGATCGCATCAATAAAATGGTGGCGCTCAACAAGACCGATGCACAACTGCTCGCCATTGATCCCGCAAATGGTGGCAATCTCTTTTCCCTCATCGGAAAAGCCATCGGCAAACTGATTTCCAGGAAAAGCTCAAAGGCCAAAAGAAAGGAGAAAGCCCGAGAAATCCTTGAGAATTACTGAAAGGTCATGTTCTGTCCTTATGACAGCACATGGCGAATGGTCAACACAAATCCTGTGTGACAACCATGACGGGGTTGGTCAGCCAATTCCAGCATTCCTCCTTGTTGCAGCATCATGCGGCGGCTCAGTGAGAGACCAATGCCATTGCCGCTTCGTTTTGTTGTGAAGAAGGGCACGAAAACAGACTGACGGGCTTCTGCGGGAATGGGCAGACCGTCGTTGCCGACATACAGACACACTTGTTGGAAAACACCATGCGATGAGGAAAATACATTGTCATCAATTGACTTTATCACCATCTTTTTGGCATTGGCTTCTATGGCGTTTTTCACCATGTTCATCAATACCTGACGCAGCATTCCTGCATCGGCTTGCACTGTGATATTCGGCACATCAATATCCCATGATAACTGCGGATAGGTGTGGCTGAGGTCATCCAACAGCGGACGAAGGGCGACCTCACTAAAAGACGGCTTCTCCAATTGAGACATTTTTCGATAACTGGTCACAAACTCACTCAGATGTTTGGAGGTATCGTAAATGGCTTGGATGCCATCTTCAAGTGGAGTGTCCTTGACCTCAGGACGACTGAGCAATGACTGACTGATGCTGGTGATGGGGGCGGTAGCATTCATCATCTCGTGAGTCAGTACCCGTGTCAGCCGTTCCCAAGACTCCACCTCATTCTGGTTGATTTCTTGGCGGATGGTCTCACTCATCTGATTAAGGGCTTCCTGCATGGCTCGCTCGCCAGAGAACATACCTCGAGTGGGCAACCGGAACGTGAAGTCATGGTTGCGAATAGCTTCCTGCATGATGTGAGCACGTATCCTCAACCTCCGCTGATGATACACAAACCATGCAAAATAGGCCATGATGAAAATCCCTAATATGATATACAACACAAGCATCAGCCTTAAATCTCTCAACTCTAATCCAACCTCTTCATCTTATTGTATAGAGTCTGCCGGGTGATACCCAGCATCTCCGCTGCACGGCTCAGGTTGCCGTGGCAATGGTCGATGGCGCGACGGATATGCCGTGCTTCCATCTCATCAAGAGTGACAATCTCATTTTGCATGTCGAGCACGTCTTTCAGTTTGCGTACCAACTCATCATTGTCCCACGGCTTGGCGATGAAGTCTGAGGCTCCGCTTTTCAATCCCTTCACCGCCAGACTGACATCAGCGTATGCGGTCAGCAACACGACAGGAGTCTGAGGATGATGCTTTCGGATGGTGCGCAGCCAAAAGAGTCCCTCATTGCCACTGTTCACCCCAAGGGTGAAATTCATGTCCAACAAGACCATGTCAACGGGTTGCTGGGCCATCATCTTCAAGATGTCATCGGGTTGGGATGTGGTGAGTATATGCTCAAACGTGGAGTCGAGCAAATAGCGCATGGCCGTCAGCACCGCGGCGTTGTCATCAGCCACCAAAATAGTTCCATACTTTTTCATGGGTGCGAAGGTACAAATAAACCGTCAAAGAATCATACGTCGGGGTGTATAATTTTTAGACAATCAACTGTTTGTTGCCCGAAAAAGTATTGTGGGTTGTTCTGAAGGACCGTATCTTTGCAGTGTACAAAAAAGAAAATGGTATGAGAAAATTCATATTTGTCATTCTGGCTTCTTGTGCCGCACATGCAGAGGCACAGCCGCGTTGGACGGCCATTCAGTGTATGCAGTATGCCGTGGAGCACAATCATGAGGTGAGACGGACGGAACTGGAACTCGACAACTACAAGGTCGCCAAAACCAGTGCTGCCGGACGCTTCCTTCCTGCCGTGGATGCCAATATCGGTGCACAGTACAATTTCGGCAGGGCAATTGACCCTGAGACCAACGGCTATACTAATGTAAGTACCTTCTATAATGGGTATTCCATACAGGCTTCATTGCCAGTGTTTGATGGTTTCAATCGTCTGCATGCGTTGAAGGCTGCTAAGGCGAGTGTGATGATGGGGCATCAGGCTCTGAGGCAGCAACAGGACAAGACGGCGCTCAATGTGTTGCAGGCATACGTCAATGTGGTGTATGATGAGGGTATGGTCAGTATGGCTAAGGAGAAACTACAGGAAACAGAACTGCTGCTGCGGCAGACTCGTCTGTTGGAGGAGGTGGGACGCAAAAGTGCAGCTGATGTGGCATTGGTGGAGTCGCAGCATGCCGAGGCCGACTATGAGTTGACCCATCAGCAAAACCTCCTTGCCGCAGCATTGCTGGAACTGAAAAAAGAGATGGCATATCCGTTGACAGACAGCATTGCTGTTGTACTTCCAAAGGACACCAAGTGTTCGGATACAGGTGCTCAGCCATTTTGTTCTCCGTTGCTCCCAGCCTTGCAACAGGCGCAATATCAGGTGGAAACATCCAAACATGAGTGGAACCAGGCCCGTGCCGCCCTTTACCCAACTCTCTCACTGAGCGCGGGTCTGAGCACCACTTATTATAAAACCTTGCATACAGAGAATGCTCAGTCTTTTGCAAAACAATTCAGCAATAACATGGGCGAGTATGTGGGGGTCACACTGAGTATACCGATTTTCAACCGCATGCAGACAGTGAGCAACATTCGCAAAGCGAAGAACAACTACCAAATGGCATGCGAGGCTTATGAGCAGAAACATGCCGAACTGGAAAAACTAAGCCGCGAGGCATGGCTCGATTGGCAGGGTTACCTCAAACAGACGGCACAGATGGAAAAGAAGGTGGAGGCAGACAGCCTTGCCTATCAACTGACATACCATCAGTATGAGGAGGGTCTAAGCACCGCTATTGACCTGCAAACCACTTCGGCGCAATTGCTGCATTCGAAGGCTACACTGTTGCAATGCCGCCTGATGGCCATGGTTAAGCAACAATTAGTAAGATACTATCAAGGAATAACGATATGGACAGAGTAATCGAAAAAAAGAAGGGCTTCCAATTGAAGAAGCACGGGCCATACGTAGCAGGAGGTTGCCTGCTGCTGGTGATAATGGGGTGGCTGGTCTTTGGCAATCACGCCTCGACACTGCGAGTGAGCCAAGATGAACTGACCATCAGCGAGGTGAAGAACGCAGAGTTCAAGGACTATGTGCGCACCAACGGTCAGGTAATGCCCATCCAAGTGGTGCAGATTTCTCCTGAGGAAGGTGGCATCGTAATGGAGAAAGTCGTTGAGGAAGGGTCGATGGTACATAAAGGAGACGTCATTGTGCGCCTGAGCAACTCCAACCTCGACTTGCAAATTCTGAATGCGGAGTCAGAACTGGCAGAGAAGCAAAACTTGCTGCGCAACACACAGGTGACCATGCAACAGGACAGACTCAACAATCTGACAGAACAGGCGCAGTTGGATATGGATACGCACCGCAAACAGCGTACTTTTGAGCAGAACAAACGTCTTTATGATGCGAAGATGATCAACCATGAGACATACGTGCAGTCTCAGGAGGACTATCAACTGTCGGCAAGAAAACGCAATCTGGTGGGTCGTCGGTTGAAACAAGACAGCCTCTACCGAACAGTCCAGATGGACCAGATGGAGGACAATCTGCAGAACATGCGTAGGAATGTCATGCTGGTGAGGCAGCGCAAAAGCAAACTCGAGGTGAGGGCAGCTGCCACTGGTGAATTGGGACTGCTCGACGTGGAGTTAGGGCAAAGCATACAAGCCGGTCAGAAGATAGGACAGTTGAACGACCTGTCAGACTATAAGGTGCAGGCACAGATTGATGAGCACTACATCGACCGCGTCCGTCAGGGATTGACTGCCACCTTCACCCGTGGTGACAAAAAGTATCAACTGCAGGTGCGCAAGGTCTATCCCGAAGTCCGCGAGGGCAAGTTCCGCTGCGACTTCGTTTTCCGTGGCGAGCGCCCTGAGAACATCCGCACAGGCCAAACCTATTACATCGACCTTGAACTGGGACAGCCAGAGCAGGCCATCCTTATCCCTCGCGGCACATTTTTCCAGACAACAGGAGGACAGTGGATCTTCGTGCTCGACAAAAGAGGGTCCAAGGCATACCGCCGCCCCATCCGTGTAGGCCGTCAGAATCCCCAATACTACGAAATACTTGAAGGTCTGGAACCGGGCGAGCGTGTCGTCACCAGCGGCTACGAGGCTTTCAAAGACAATGAAGTGCTGGATATTGAATAGTGAAGAGTGAAGAATGAAAAATGTGAAGAGTGAAGAGTAAAGAGTGAAGAATGAAGAGTGAAGAATGGCTTCTCCGTAAGTTGCGTTTTCGACGCAACCCAAACAAAAAGGACTATTGTCTAAACTCCTAAACTCCTAGACTCCTAAACTCCTAAACTCCTACCCAACTAAAATTTCCAAAATCATGAATATCTTCAGAAACATACTTTACATGGCACGCCGCTTCAAGACGGCGACGGTGCTCAATTTCATCGGACTCACAGTGGCATTTGCCGCGTGTTACCTGTTTCTTACACAGGTCATCTATAGCCATTCCTATAACAAAGGACTGACCAACTATGAACAGTTGTATCGTGTTGAGGTGCCTGGTATGGCAGATGACCGGGAATGGCAATCAAATGTCAGTCGTTACATCGCAGAACAACTGGCAGCCATGCCTCAAGTAGAGACCATGGCTTTAATGACGGGTTACAACAATTGTACTGCCAAAAAGGATCTGACCGAGTTTTCCTTTTTATGGTGCCGTGTCAACAATGACGCATTGGCAACGTTTGCTCCACGGCTGCTCGACGGCGATATCACCTGGAAGGATGGTGATCAAAAAGGATTGGTTATCCCAGCGTCGATAGCGATGCAGTATTTCGGTTCTGTACAGGTGGCAGGACGCCACATGATGTGGGAAAGTGGAGACAGTGCCATAGTAAGAGGCGTGTTTGCCGACTTCCCGGAAAATAGTTCCGTTAGGAATTGCATCTATTCCAACATGCGCGATGAAAATCAGGGCAACATCAACAATTACAACTACGTTTGCTACTTAAGGCTTAATGCTCAGATTGATACAGCCCAAGTCAACCACAGCATGCGGGAAGCCATGATGGAGAAATGGCATCAGCTGTTTGTTGAAAACGGGATGGAGGAACAATGGGAAGAAGAGAAAGGCAGTATGTCATTCACCATGCGCTTGCAGCCCATCACAAAAACGTGGTATTCGGGCGTAAATCCAGAACTGGACAAAGGGAATAAAACCGTAGATTGGATTCTTCGGTTATCGTGCCTACTGGTCATCATCATCGCCGCTATCAACTTTCTTAATTTCGTGCTGGCTGAGAGTCCGATGCGTATCAAGAGTGTCAATACTCGGAGGGTGTTGGGTAGCAGTCTTAGTTCATTGAGAATAGGACTCATTGCCGAGACCATCATTATGTCGCTCATGGCATTCCTCATGGCCATGGTCATCTGCTGGCTGCTGTCATACTGGCCATTTATCAGCGAACTCATGGTGGATAGTATAGCGCTTAGCAAACATGTCCTGCTCATTCTTGTACTGGCTTTGGTCGCAGTTCTGGTAGGCATCGTGGCAGGTATCTACCCTGCATTCTACGTCACCTCGTTTCAACCGGCATTGGTGCTGAAGGGCGCTTTCGGACTATCTCCGCAAGGTCGCCAACTGCGTACCGCTTTGCTCTGCCTCCAATTTCTGATTACATGTATAGTGGTCGTTTACATCGGAATTCTCTATCTGCAAAGCCACTACATCTTCAATTCTGATTATGGATATGCTAAAGATGAAATCCTATATGCAAATACATGGGAACTGAATGACAAGCAAGATGCCTTGCGGTCTGAACTCATGCAACAGATGGGTGTGATTGATGTTGCTTTCTCTCAATTCGCTTTGGGATTCAACGACACGTATATGAACTGGGGACGGAGTGACAAAGACCATAAGATACAGTACACTGTCTTGCCTGTCGATTGTCATTATCTTCGCACGATGGGCATAAAAGTGATTGAAGGCCGTGACTTCACCGAGCACGATGGCGACTGCTATATCATCAACGAGGCGGCCCGCAAGAAATGGAACTGGGTGGAGATGGACAATAAACTGTTGGATGACGACCTGCCAGTAATCGGCGTGTGCCGTAATATTCGCTTCGGCTCTACGCGCAAGAACAACAACGATTCACCGTTGGCCTTCATAATAGTTCGCGATATATTAAAGAGCGAAGGTTGGGTTCCTCCATTGAATATAGCGAATGTGCGTGTGGCAGCAGGCACCGATAAAGTGCAAATGCGCCAGAAAATCAAAGATATTTGCATGAAGTTGGGAATGCAGCATGAACCAGAAGTGAAGTTCCTCGACCAACATTTAGAAGAACTCTATCAGGAGGAGTTTCGCTTCATGCGGCAGGTATTGGTGTTCAGCGTCATTTGCCTCATCATCACACTCATCGGGGTGTTCTGCCTGACGATGTTCGAGACGGAATACCGGCGCAAGGAAATCGGCATCCGAAAGGTGATGGGCAGTTCTGTAGGAGAGATTCTCGCCATGCTGTGCCGCCGCTATGTGTGGCTGCTGCTCATCAGTTTTGTCGTTGCAGCACCGTTGGCTTGGCATTTCGGCAACCAATGGTTGCAGAGTTTTGCGGAACGGACTCCCATCTATTGGTGGCTCTTCCCACTGGCACTCCTCGCTGTCGGCACCATCACTCTTGCCACCGTCATCATACAGAGTTGGCGCGCTGCCAATGAGAACCCTGTCAACAGCATCAAAAGCGAATAGTAAATGAAGAGCTATTTTAAATTCCTTTCACGCAACAAGCTATATACTTTGATTAATATAGCAGGGCTGGCAATATCGCTGATGTTCATCATCCTGATGGGCGACTACACCTGGCGACAGTATAGCATCGACAGTTGGCACAAGAATGCCGACCGCATCTACCTGATGGGAGAAGAAAATCATTTCTTTCTGTGGCCTCAGGCGGCAGAGGGCATCCAGCGGCTTTGCCCTGATGTGGAGCAAACCTGTTGCGTGATGAGTCAGATGGGACGTATAAAGTATGGGGATAAAGAGGTGAAAGACGCTGATGGTGAGAACGGCATCATCATGCTGGCAGACTCGACGTTCTTCCAATTCTTCGACTTCAAGTTGTTAAGAGGAGACCGTCAGACGGCTCTTGATGCTCCCGACAAGTGTGTCATCACAGAGCGGCTGGCCCATCGTCTCTTTGGCGACAAAAATCCTATCGGCGAGTCGCTGCAGATAGTGGGTAAAAATAATATTCGTATCAATCATGTTGACCCTTACGACTCGACGTTAGTCTATACCGTCAGCGGCGTGATGAAGGATATGGACCGCACGGTGCTGCCCAATGAGACACAACTCATCGCCAGTATGCAGCGCTATCCGCAAGTGATGGGCTACCAATTGGACGACAAATCCTTTGCCAGTGGAGGAACAGGTACCGTCAAGGCGTTCTTCCTGATGAGGCCTGGCACCAATATCGCTGCCACGAGGGAAATAGCATCCAAATACATCGACGAGCATCACCACGACGTATGGCGTGACAGCAAACCGGTGATGACGCCACTCACCGACATCATGTTTGCTCCGCAGAACAATGGCTTGGGGTTGCAGAAGGGCGACAAGACGCGACTACGCATCCTGCTGGCAACCGTACTCGCCATTCTCTTCTTTGCCATTAGCAACTACATCAACCTGACCGTAGCCAATACAGGATTCCGTGCCAAGGAGATGGCGACGCGACGGCTCTTCGGCAGCAGCCAGCGAGAGATTTCGCTGAAGTTGATTGTCGAGTCAACACTGATGGTGGCGTTTTGCTTTGCCGTTGGACTGGCCTTAGCTTTCTACTACCAAGATGCCGCCTCAGAACTATTCAAAGGGAAAATCAGTCTGAAGAACGACATCAGCATGGGCAGCGTCAGCCTCTGTCTCGGTTTTATCCTGCTC
>JAGCXX010000015.1 GCA_017961115.1 Prevotella sp.
AAAAGCGAAGATTTTTATTTTCTTTCCCGAGGTGCAGCCTTACTTCGCGTGAGCAAAGTTAGTGCAAAATTTTGATTATGCAAAAAAAAAGAGGATTTTGTGAATAAACAGACCATTTTCGTCTGTTTTGACACAAAAATCCTCTTTTTGCCAGATAATTTTACTTGCTGGCTCTGATGAAACCACCTTTTGTCCGAGCTGTGAACTCAGGAGCGTAAGCACACTGCACGGTGCATGTACCCATACCATATTCACCCTCTCTGTCAACATAGTATTCCGTTTCCAACACATGAACGCCTTTATTCATGTGCTGAATGAAATAGAGGGTGGAACAGTCTTTCTTTTGGCTATAATAACCCCAGTGGTATTCACTGAGTTGGCTTACGGGTTCCAAGCACGAAGCCCTCTTGTCCACCACCTGCACAAAGTCATAGTCGCGGTCGGCACGGATGGTGATGCGGACCTTGATTTTGTCACCCATTTTCAGTACATCACCTTCCGACACCACCTCACGTTTCACAGTGAATCCAGAGGATGCGTCAGCTACCTTTTCCGACGGTTCCATTGACTGTATGTAGACGGCTCCCCATGAGGTGCCTTCTGATGATTTGTCGATGGTCAGTTTCTGTGCATGACTATCGGTCAGCATGGTTTTCACATATCCCACAGGAGCCGTGGAGTGAGACATGCTGAGCAGTTGTCCATCCAGTTGGAAGGTAGTTGCACGCTGATTCTTTTCAAATCCGATACCTCCTGCACTAAGGAAGGCATGGATGGCATCGATACTGTTGACCGACGTATTCCACAGCTGCGTACGTTTCTCCTGCAAGAGCCAGCGTTGCATCATTCTCACCGAAGTAGTGTCCTCGGGTGTGAGGAGCCTCACTGCCTCCATCACCATGACAACGGTGGGGATGCGGTAGTTGCGCCAGGAATAGTGTGCTTTGGGTGTGTCGAAATACATTCCCATCTCGTCGGTTGTCACAGCATGGTCAAGTACGCTTTTCAGGTATTCGCGAGCTTTTGTCTTCTGGCCCTCTCTTGCCAAGACAACAGCACAAGCCGCCTTGCCATAAATGGATAAGTCCAACCGATGGTCACAGAGATACGAGAGCAGGTATTTGCGCTCAGTCCGCTTTTGTTCTTTATGGTCTTTGTCCAGCAGTGAAGTGATGTAGAGATAATGCAGCATCTGTTCATCAGGCTTGATGATGATTTGCCCGTCTTTTCCACGTTTCTTGTTCTGCGCATCCTGCTGTTTCATTTCTTTCACCTTCTTTGCTGTCAGTTTGTCAAGGTATGCCATGCCACGGTCGATGAGTTGGCTTGTTGCATTGTCTATCTGTGCGAGGGAGGCGAGGCGTGAGAGGATTTCCATCACCGTGGTGGTGATGTAGGGCGAACTGTCCATGCCCTTGCACCAAGACCACCCACCGTCGGCACCTTGCAGGGCGCCCAACTGTTCTATGGCACTGTTGATACGCATCTTCAACGTAGGCACATCAAAGTATTTCATCAGTTGGCGTTTCTGAGCCGCCTCATCGACCGCCTCAGCTGCCCATGGTGTCTCCTCCAGCAATACATTGCGCAACTCCTGATTTCTTGCCAAGGCACTCTCCAGACCTCCTTCGCTGTCCGCTTCGTCACGCCATTGCTCCATCACCTCTCTCAATTCGGGTTGTGAGTTCATTATCTGTCCGGCGACGGTATTGACATAGAGGGCTGATGCCTGCGAAAGCGCATCGTCATCAGGACGGGTGGCAAGGGTAGGAATGGCTCCCACGATGAGCCAAGCGGGATTGTCGGTAAACTCTATGGTTATCTGGGTGGAGTCTTTGGATGTGGTGTCGCCGAGCGGGATATCGAGACGGGATGAGCCATGCATGGTGATGGGATACGTGGTGAGCACAGCCTCTCTGTTGGGAAGCACGGGCAGGTAGTGTTGTTCACCATCGCTGAAAGAGTCGCCACTGACACTCACCCTACAAATCAACAACGGATATTGGTCAGTGGGCTGATAGCGGAAGTCTACCTTGGCTGATGAACCGCCTTCCACAGTGAAAGGTTTAGACGAAGACCACACCACCGTATCGGTCGATGGGTCGAGCATCTGAAGCGTTGCTGTTCCGCTGTGGTTTTGCTCACTGAGACAGGTGATGCTGGCGGCGATGACCGACTGGTCGCCACTACGCACAAAGCGCGGCATGTTCGGTTGCACCATCACCTCTTTCTGAGCCACCACGGTGGTGTCGTGTTGTACATAGTTGGCTTCTTTGTCATAGGCAAGGGTTAAGAGGCGCCATGTGGTGACGCTCTCAGGAAGAGTGAACGTCATCGTGGCAGTACCATCGGTGCCCGTGCGGAGTGTGGGCATGAAAAACGCCGTCTCGCTGAAGTTCTCACGCACCACCACCGGTTGTTGCTCGCCGCGGTTGCTGAGAATGTCTGCCGAATTGACCATGGTCGATGTCCCTCGGATGCGAATACGGCCTGCTCCTACCACTACTTCTTTCAGAACAGTGGAAGGAGAAAGGACAATATTGAGATAACTGCCGGGATAAGCCTTCACGGTAGCAGATTTGTAACCTACATAGCTCACCAACAGAGACTGAGGATCACGCATTGCTATTTCAAATTCTCCGTCGATGTTGGTCAGAACCGTTTTTTCACTGTTTTTGATGGTTACAGTTGCGCCAATGAAAGGGTCGCCCATCTCATCCACCACGATGCCGCAGGCATAGCCCGACCGACCTTTGTGAGATATCTTTTTGGGCAACAGCCTCGAGATGGCCATCTTTTCTTGAATGGTTTGGTTGTTGCCTCTGAGTGTGGACAACAGAGGGTCGAAATAGCTGAATGATAAAGGCTGAAGCTTAGCAAGTTGTAGCGTTTCGCTGATGAGTGTTGTTTTAGTAAGGGTATATGGACTTCTCCATTGTGTCCCTGGAATGCGATATTGATTAAATGGAGAAAACCTAAGGGCGTTTTTGGAGATTCGGTCAAGCGAGGCATCATAGAGCGTAGCGAGCACATTGGCAGCGGCAGGTGAACCATCGGGGTGTGTCACTTGCAGTCGCCATTCCTCCTTTTGTCCAGGTGTGAGTCTGTCGCGAAAGGTCGTCCATTTCATTGTCAGGTGTTTATCGGGCAGCGGCATTTCAATGGTTGCTTGTTCATTGTAAACCTGTCCATCCTTGATGAAAGCTGTTGTGACAAACACCCCAGGACCATATTCCGGTCGGTAGCTCAGCATACGGGTATGAATCTCGTCGTTGAGCCGCATGATGCCTTGATCGATGACTTGTTTGCCGGCGATGATGCTATAGACCAAATGCACATCTTGAAGTGATGTGCCAAATTGCAGTTTCACTGTGCCGCCGTCGGTGGGAAACCGACTGTCGCTCACAGCCAGGAAGGATGATGTGGGAGTACCCAACCGCTTCGCATTGAAGTCATGAACTAAAAAAGTTCCACTCACCGTGTCGCCGTCGCATATGGCAAATATGCGATGCTTGCCCGCTTGTGTTAGGGCTTGACATTCAGGCATTTCCATATACCTGTTGGACTCTGTGTGAAATACATTTGTGGGATTGTCAATATAATAAGTGACATCTTCGTCAACGTCGAGTCCGATAAGGTCTTTCAATTGCCATTTAAACCGAAGCGGTTGGCCAACCTCCATGAAGGGAGAGGACATCTGAAGCGAGAGTGTTCGCTGACGGGTGGTGTACTTGATGTTTTGAGATATTTCGTGCGTCTCGCCTGCCATGTCGGTGACTATAGCGTTGATGCTGAAGACAAACTGATTCACTTTTTTTCCATTTCTTTCAACGTTGGGAAATTGAAGCGGAATACACAGGTTGGCAGTGCCATCGGCAGCGGTGTAGGTGGTATCGTCGGCTATGGAGGCTATCAAAGCCGCCCTGTACATCGACACCTCCTCGAAGAAAGAAGATGGTGATGCTACAGAGGAAAACAATGATACTTTATATGCCACTCGGGCACGATTGACGGAACCGCCAGAAAAAGTTCGGACATACAAAGGCAACCTGAGGGTATCGGCCTCCAACTGATTGCGGGCCAGAGGTTGGAATTGCAAGTCAAAAGTGGGCAATTTGTATTCTTCCACACCAAACATGCAATTGTTCATGCCATCCGCAGCGTCTGTTACTGGACTGGCGATAATATTATAGAAACCGCTTTTGCTCTTGTGTAGGGGGAACAGCAGTGTGGCTGTTCCGAATTCATCAGTGGTGACGACAGTATCAGCCACTATAGTGGAAGCAGGATCCATCAATTTCACCTGCAATTGCTCGCCCTGAAGCATTTCCTGATGATGGTTGCAATCGTTGAGAACTACAGCGACGGATGCCTGCACCTGTTGCCCTGGACGGTAGATACTTCTGTCGGTAAATATGTGAATGAGCTTCTTCTTCGATGTCTCTTCTGTATAATGATGCGATGTCCAATTGAGCGGGAGAGAGAAATGGTCGTCATCGGTAAACGCATAAATACCGGAATACTGATTGCTGCAGACAACTTCTCCATGGCGGTCGGTGCGCACAATCTTTTTCGTCTTGTCGCCGAGTGAAAGACGTGCGTGGGGGACAGGCTTGCCTGTAGTGGTGTTGACAACGGCAAAGCGTATCATCTCGTCAGGCAATGCCTCCGAGAGCAGGGTAATGTCACTCACATGGAGAATGTCATGGATGGTATTGGCCTCTTTCTTGTCTGTTTCCCATTGCATCAGATAGATACCAGCACCAAGTGCCGGAAGTTGAACACTGTCTTCAAAAATCTCGTATTCGGGATGAGAAGCCAATTGTTTGCTGCAGATAACTTCGTTTTTCCCATTGGCGTACTTCCGCAGGTCATTCAGTCTCTCTTCATCCATATATGATGAATACAGCAGACGATTTTGCTGGTCTATATCAAGCCGTGTCAACTTGACGTTCACTTGTTTGATATTGCGTATATCCTTGAGTTTAACAACATAGGTGTGCTGTGATGGAATTTGACGGTCATGGGCTTCAATAAAAAGCTGTGGTTGGGTAAGTTGGCGTTTGAAGTTCTGGAGTTGCACCACATTACGCCAATTGCTCCATTTAGATATGTTGTTGTCAAGGAAAGCATTCAATTGCTCGGCTGAACAGTCCGGCATATCTCTCATTACATTGTAACGTCCGATAACCAGTTCGCAACACTCTGGGAGGTCAGAATATAGTTGGATGAGTGAGTCAAGGCTTGCCAAATACTGGGTGCGTTGGTCCACCATCACATGCCCGTATTTGTTGTGATAGTCATCGGTTAATAGCCTGTAATCCAACACCATCTGTGCCTTGCGGTTTACTTTTTGTTTGTAGTAATCGCGGAGCATGGCCTCGTTGTCTGTTTCAAAGCCGATGACGGACAGCATATCGTGTCCGAAGATATCGCTGTCGTCTCCTAATTTGAGGAAAGGTTGCAAGATATGGGAATCCATCTGTGACAAGACATCGGAGTTTGAGAGCGCCTTCCGACGGTATTTCTCCGCCTCATCACTGCCAGGGTCGTTTTCTTCAAGGATTTTACTGAGTATGGTCTGATAGGTGGCGGCCAACATGGGAGCATGTGTAGCAGCTGATTGCTCTTCTGCGACGAGACGGCTGATAAAGGTGTCGAGCGAGTCGGGAGAGACTGTTCTCTGCAAGGAGCCGTACATCAGTTCAGCAGTCAGCAGCTGACCATAGTTGTCCTCTGCTCTTGCCTTCATAGCGATGAGGCGCATCACCTCCATTTCCTTACGGGGAAGGTCGGTTTTGGCGAAACGGTTGGCCTCTTTCCACAAAGAGGCATAACTCCTGCGTGTGACATGGCCGAGTGGTAGCGATGCCGATACGTTGACACCTTTCAATTGCTTGGTGTCGGGGCTTAGAATGATTTCGCCTATATCAGTGACTTTGCAACAGTGCTCGTATGTTTGATAGCCCACGTGGGTAACACGGAGGATGACTTCCTGCATCGGACATGGTATCACCACATAACCGTCATCGTTGGCAACACCATGGTTGACCTGACTGCTGTCCATAGGTGAGAGGAGGGCGACATTGGCATATCTCAAAGGCAAACCTTTTTGGTCCATCACTCTACCGATAAAGCGTAAGGAGTCGCGCTGCGTACATTCCACAAAAATATCATTGCCAAAGGTGATGATACGCATGGGATAGAAACCGCAGACCTGTCTGACGGCATCCTGAATGTTGGAAGTGTTGACATCTGTAGTTACACGGAAGTCTTCCAGGTCGTCATAGACGAAACTGACGGTGATGCTGTCGCAGGCATCATCAATGGCGAGCAAAGCATCAGAGAGAGAACAGTCCTTGAATTGCTGGTTGATGGTCTGGGCTGTCAGGCCCTGTGTCATCAGAGCGATGAGCAATGCGATGAGATGGATGCGTCGTGTCATTTGATGATGATGGTGTTGTCGTTGATGATGATGGTGAACTTCTCAAACTGATTGAGGCGACTGACGAAAGAGTCCATCGGCTGCTGCTGGTCCCATTTCACGTGAAGTCGCAGCCGTCTAGGTTCCTCTCGGTCAAATGAATAACTCATTCCATAAAAATCGGCAGTCTCCTGGATGATTTGCTCAAGCGATACATTGTCAAAAACGATTTTCTTTGCCGTGGGTTGGGGTTGTGATTCTGTGTGTGACAGGTTTTCTTTGGGTGTGGTGGAGTTAGCGGGAATTGGTCGCGTCTTTTGTGTAGTCTCTATTGGTTCCGCCTTGGGCACCATATGCCAGAAAGGCCATAAGGCAGCGATAGCCAATCCCGACACCATGATGCCAATGATGATGGCAGCACTTCTCCACCACTTATGATGGGTACTGACGGTGGTTCTTGATTGAAACTCCTTCCATGCCGCATCCACATCATCTGGCTCATGCTCCTTAGCCCTCCTTGCATGGTAGGCACTGGATGCCAATGCCATGATTTCATAGTTTTGGCAGAGTTGTTCATCGCTAAGCATCCTTTCCAAAATGTCGTCGCTGTATTTTTCAGGATGCTCGATTATGTCGAGCTGTTGCGTAATCTTATCCATGGCTTTGTGGGTTAGAGTCTTGAGGTGTGGGAGGATCTTGATGGATGAAATGTGTTTTCAGCAGGTTGATGGCTTTCGCCAGATGCTTGTAGACTGCTGCCTTGCTGATATCCAGCGAGTCGGCAATCTCTTGGTAGGTGAGATGGCGGTCATGGCGCAGTTCGAAAACTTTCCGGGTTTGTGGAGGTAGTTGTGTCTCCACCACATGGAGGATTTCATCATATATTTGTTGGTCATTGGCAATATTGAATGATGGCTGTAGGGTCAGAGGGTAAAGGCGTAGTATTTTTTCTGTTGTCTTCTTATGCTGTATGACGTCAAGGCATCGGTTTCTCACACAAGTGAGCAGATAGCGCTGGCTGTCGGGCGGTAGGGTAATGCGCCCGTCACCGATGCGAAGCATGATGTCGCTCACGACATCCTTACTTTCCTCATCGTCGCCAAGCAAACTGCGGGCCATACGTATCATTGCCACATAGTTGCTCTTGAACAACTTTTCGAATTGCCTATTGTCCATCATCGCTTTATCATATAACGGATAAATTCGTGAAAAACCAACCCCATAAAGCTGTTTTTTTGAAATTTCCACTAAAAAATCTTACAAAAGTGATGAAAATCCTAAAATATTTGTTGACACTATTGATATTTTTATGATGTTTTTATTAACGTTTTTATTTAAAATTGATATTTTTGTGTACTTTTGCCAATGGACAACTAATTACTAAAGCAAACAATGAGACTACTACTGACCATTCTGGCCCTTGCCTCCACCATCGGCATGCATGCTCAGAAAACTTACAAAATTGATATCAACGAACCCAGCCGAAACAATGACGAGGTGCTGGAGCCTGGTTTCACGCCATGGAAGTTCAACAAAGACGTCAAAGAGTGCGTTCTCGAGACAGACGGTGCAACTTTTACCATCCGCTCGGGACATACCATGCGCTCGGGATGGAGCAAGACTTTCGTACAGAAAAAGGAGAACAACTGCCGCCTGACAGGCGACGGAATGAATTTCGACCCCAACGAGTGCGGTTCGTTCGACCTGATTATTAAGGGACTGGCTCCGGGCCAGCACAGCATCCAAACCTATCACAATGGATGGCAAGACCCTGCCAACACCGCCTCATGGCCTATCACCGTGAGTCTCAACGGCAAGGTCATTCATCAATCTGTGCCCCGTACCGAACAAGTCAGTTCTGCACAGGATGCCACATTGTTGATGACCCTATTCACTGTAAGCGACAGCAACGAAGAGGTAGTACTCACTTTCTCCACGAGCGAGGATGAGGCTCCTGCTGATGCCGACACAAAAAGAGTCAAAGACAAGACGCCACTGCTCAACGGTTTCATGATTGATGTTACCGATGCCACACTGCAGGCTAAACTGCCTATACCCAGCGACAAAGATTTCCATATGGATGCCGACAACGGCACGTTCGCCCTCAGATGGTCGCCAGCCAGCAAAGACGTCATCAAACATTATTTATTTTTAGGTACAGACTCCACATCTGTGGCCAATTCCACCACAGCACTTTATGAAGGAACCGATACTACCTATACGGCCAAAGACCTCTACAACCTCAACACCTATTATTGGCGGGTGGATGAGGAGACCACCGACGGCACCGTCACCAAAGGAATGATATGGAGTTTCCGTCCACGTCACCTAGCCTTCCCTGGAGCCGAGGGTTACGGACGTTTTGCACAAGGTGGCCGCGGCGGTGTAGTCTATCATGTCACCAACCTCAACAACGACCACCAACCTGGTTCATTGCTTTATGGCCTTGTTGACATGGAAGGACCGCGCACCATCGTGTTCGATGTAAGCGGCATCAGTGAGATGGACTTCGGTTCGCAGTTTGTCAAGCCCTATGCCACCATCGCTGGACAGACGGCACCGGGTAAAGGCATCTGCCTGAAAGCCTCCAACATCAACATAGGTTCCGACATCATCTGCCGCTTCATGCGATTTAAACGCGGATTGGGCGTTTACGGCCAAAACACGGGCAATGCCATGGGGATGAGCGGTGCCGACCATGCCATCGTCGACCATTGCACGGCTGCATGGGGCACCGACGAGACCGTCAGCGGAAGAGGTGCGAAAAACATATCATTCCAATACTCCATCATCAGCGAGGCACTTGGCATCGCCGGTCATAAGAACTATGCCGATGGTACCAACCATGGTTATGCAGCCACCATCGACGGAAAAATCGGCTCATGGCACCATAACCTGCTGGTCAACTGCGAGGGACGCAACTGGAGCTTGGGCGGCGGCATGGATGGCGAGAACCGAGCCATCGGCCAGATGGACATCTTCAACAATGTCGTGTACAATTGGAATAGACGCACCACTGATGGCAACTGCCATGAGGTGAATTTCGTGAACAACTACTATAAAATGGGACCTGACACCCGCCACACCGTGCTCTTCACACAAAACTACGAAAATGTCGGACATCCAGAAAGTACTTGGCGAGCCTATGTCCACGGCAACATCCGTGAAAACAAAAACCACACGCTGACACAAGACGCCAAAAACGTGACCTACAATGTGGTGCTCTCCAACGGCGACCCCGGTCCCAAATATGAAACCATCGTCAGCGAACTTTTCTTCCCCTCGCATGCCGTCATCCACACCGCCCAAGATGCCCTAAAAGTGGTGACCAGTTACAGCGGTGCCATCATGCCCATGCGCGACGAGCACCATGTGCGCAATGTGCGCGAAACCCTTGAAGGTACTTATACCTACGTGGGGTCAAAATCTGGCATCAAGGGTGAAATCGACACCGAAGAGGACATCACCGAACATGCAGACAACAAAGGATGGGAGGTTTATCCCGAAGAGAGACGTCCTGCCGACTGGGACACCGACCAAGACGGCATGCCCAACTGGTGGGAGAAGGTCACCGGCAGTGACCCAATCTCAGCAGACAACAATGATGACCCCGACCGTGATGGCTACACGCTGTTGGAAAATTACCTCGAATTCATGGCCCACCCCTATCTCGTCATTCAGCCCAACACCAGCGGCACCATCGACCTGAAGGCTCACTTTGCAGGTTTCTATGGTCAGAACGGCAAATCAGCAACTCCTACCTTCAGCCTCGAAGACCAGATTGGATATGGCACCATTGTTCCCAGCATCAACGGCAGCACACTGACCATACAAGCCATACAACCCGACACACAGGGAATCTCCTATGTAAATGTCACTGTCGACGACGGAGAGACAACTTTCACACAGCGCTTTGGCATAGCCATCACTGCCGATGTCTCCAAAGTCATATCCCCTGCGTGGGATGAAAGCAGCATACAAGTGAAGAGCCGTGAGTTCTTCACCCTTGACGGCAAGAAAGTCACTACACTGAGGGCGCAGGAGACCTATGTAATGCGGGTGACCGACAGTGAAGACCATACACACAGTTTCAAAATCATCAAAAACTGACATCAAGTCATACATCAACATAATCTCCGCTCTGACGTGCGCCAACTTGTACCAAATGAGGAAAACGCCCCCATATTGGCGGAAATAGATAGTTTTTTTAAGAATTTGAAAGTTTTTTTTCCTTTTTAGGAATAAAACCATACATGTTATTACATTTTTTTGTATTTTTGTGCACTTAATGATAAGAGAGACACAACCTAAATAACGAGAAAACAAATCAATTGATTAATAAAAACTACTTCAAAATGAAAAACCAAACCAAGAAATGGCATGCATCACTGTATGTGCTGTGCATCCTGCTGCTGGGTGGTTGCGCCGAGGGTTATGACTCACCCGACGGCTTCAACTTGGGTGTGACCAATACCCAAATGAAGACACCCATCCAAGACAGTATCTCATTTATCGTCAGTACCGACGGCAAGACGGCCACCGTCAGTTGGCCTACTGTTGCAGGTGCCGACGGTCATGAAGTGACATTCATGAATGTGGACGACCCTGCTAACCCCGTGATTATCGACGGCTACGACAAGAAAATTGTCGACGGTTCGAAATTCACTGTCTCTGTGACTGAGGATTCCAAGTACAAGATGACAATGCGCACTTTGGGCAACAAAAATCTGGGCAACAGCGATGCCACCACTGAGAGCGTGTATGACTTCTCTACCCTTGTTCCCTCGGTGATGACCATCCCCAGCGGTGAGGAAATCAGTTCCTACATTGCCTCACACCCCATCGACTCCGTGGGAGAGGAGGTAGCCATCGACCTTGAGGCCAACGGTGTTTACACACTGAGCGGCAACGTGGATTTCCAATACCACAAACTGACATTCCGTGGCGACAAGGTGCACCGTCCCGTGGTCAATATGACTGGCGACGGGCATTTCGAGACATGGAGCACCCTGAAGGTGAAATATATCAATTTCGACATGACAGATTGCACCGCCGGCGGTTTCATCGCCATGTCGAAGACGGCTCCCGATGACATCAAGGTGGAAAATCGCTGGCCCTACAACATCGCAGACAAGAACCCGTCGCTGTCGAAGGGGCACTACATGGTAGAGGACCCCATCTACATCGCCAACTGCTGGTTCAAGAACCTGCCCCATGCCATGCTTTACGACAACGAACTCAACTGCGCCTTTTGGCATTTCACTGTCAGCAACTGCATCGTGCAGATGAAAAACGTGACGAAGTCAAACATCGGCTTTATCAACTTATATAGGGCTGGCAAGGCTGTGAAAAACATTCTGATTGAGAACAGCACCATCTACAACGTGGTGGACAACGACGATGCCTGCTTCATCAGATACAACCACCCGTCGAACGCCCAGCCTGCCAAGACTTTCGGCAGTTACAGCGCCGACTACAAGAGCCAGTCGATGATATTCCGCAACACGACCTTCAGCAAGACCTACACTGGGTGGCGCTTTGTCAACAACACCAGCGGCAACGACTTGTCGCTCATCGTCGACCACTGCATTTTCTACGACGTGGCACAGCTCTACCGAATGGATATGGGTTCGAAAACCTACCGCTTCAACTTCCTCTGGAGTCCGCGTCAGGATGACCTGAACCGCAACAACAGCATGCTTGACTCCGGTAAAGCACCCTTCGCCTCTATCTATGACCCACAGTTCAAGGGCAACGTGGAACAAGAGATTGACTTCTCGAAGCCCAACGGCGGCATCGACTTCACTCCCCAGGAATATGAGATTGTGGTCAACCGCGGCGGCGACCCCCGCTGGCTACCCTAAGTCCTTTGGAGAAAACTACCCAACCATTCACCATGCTATAACCAACAATCAACACGATGAATCAGTTTAAATATTTCAAAATATGTCTGGTGCTGCTGATGGCTGTCATGAGCATCCCCGCCTTTGCCCAGACCAAGACCGTGAAGGGCACCGTGGTCGATGCGGAAAACCTGCCCATCATCGGAGCCACGGTGACAGTGGACGGCGACAACAAGATTGCCACCATCACCGACCTTGACGGCAACTTCACCCTTGAGGTGCCCAATGGCAAGAAGATAAAAGTCTCTTATATCGGTTACCAAACCCAGGTGGTCAGCAACCTGAACAACCCCAACATCATCCTGCAGGAAGAGGAGAACGCCCTCGATGACGTCGTCGTCGTAGGCTACGGTGCCCTTAAGCAGAAGAACGTGACGGGTGCTGTCGAGGTCATCAACCCCGAGGAGTTGAAAGACCTCTCAGTGAGTTCACTCTCCGAGGCCCTCATCGGCCTTTCCCCCTCACTGCATGTCAGTCTGCCCTCCACCGGCCGTCCGGGTGAGAATGCCACCATCACCATCCGTGCTGCCAGCGATGCTGTCGCCCTGCTGCCGAAGACCGATATGAACGGTGCTGCCGCAGGTGCCAACATCGACCCCCGCCCGCTCTATGTCATCGATGATTTCGTCTATCAGGACGGCGACAAGGGCGAGGAGGAATTCAACAACCTCGATGTCGATGAGGTGGAGAGCATCACCATTCTGAAAGATGCCGCCGCCGCCATCTACGGTGCCTATGGTGCCTATGGTGTCATCTTGGTGAAGACCAAGCGCGGTCAGGCAGGCAAGCCCCGCATCTCCTACCAGACTCAGATGGGTTACGTAGACGCAGTCAAACATGCCGAGATGCTCGACGGCTACAACTACGGCCGCATCTACAACGCCGCCAAGGCCGCCCAGGTGCTTCAGGACAACAAGACCCCCGACCGCCTGATTGACTTCTTCCAGGCCGACGAGTTGGAACAGATGCGCAACACCAACTACAACCTGCTTGACAAATATTGGAGCAGTTCGCTCTCACAGCGCCATTCCATCAACGTCAACGGCGGTAATGAGAAAGCCACCTATTTTGCCGGTGTCACCTATCAGACACAAGACGGTAATATCGGCAAACTCGACTACAACCGCTGGAACTACCGCGCCGGTATCACCGCCAACATCAACAAGTATGTGAAAGCCACCCTCTCCGTCAGTGGTGACGACTCCCACAAGAACATGCACCAGACCTCCAACTCAGGAGGCGGCAACCAGGAGGACTACCTCTATATGATGAAGAACCCCTCCTACGTGCCTGATGAGATCAACGGCTATCCCATCTACCACTCCGGCATGGAGAACAACCCCTCGTTCCAGAACTACTACAACTACAAGTCGCTCTACGACTCCCAGAACAACCGTGAGCAGCGCACCAACTCGATGTCCATCCAAGGTTCGTTGGAGGCTGATTTCGGTTTCATCAAGTTGCTGCAGGGACTGCGCGCCCGCGTAACCTACTCACGCAATGTGGGCAACAGCCACGACAACCAAATCCAGATGGAGAACAGGGTCTACCGCGTGAAGAACCGCGGCGGTTCGGGACACCACCTTTATGTCACCGACCCCAACGCCATCATCAACAACATTGCCGACGACCCACTCGACCCACTGAGCATCTACGACGAGGTGTCACTGGAAGGCTTCCGCTACACCTCATTCGACAATCTTGAGGAGCGCGTGCTCAACAGCGGCCAGTCCTCGAGGATTGTCAACAACATGAGCCGCAACAGCAGTTATCAGCTCAACTTCATGCTTATCTACGGACGAAAGTTTGGCCAGCATGACATCAGCGGCACCTTCTCCATCGAGCGCGGCGAGAACGAGAGCAGTTGGATGAACACTGAGGCAACCCACCCCCTCCCCTTCACCGACGGCACCTCCAACTCAATGGCCGACGACACGCAGATGACCCCCACATGGGGAAAGAGCGACGGTGGCAACCTCGCCTACATCGGACGTTTCAACTACGCCTATGCCGACCGCTACCTCTTTGAGTTCCTCATCCGCTCACAGGCTTCTGCCGCCAAGTTCGCCCCCGAGAACTACTGGGGTGCCTTCCCCTCCTTCTCAGCCGGATGGGTAATCAGTGAGGAGAAATGGTTCCCGAAGGAGAAATGGAAAATAGACTTCCTCAAGCTCCGCGCCTCCTATGGTATCATGGGCCGCGACAACGTGGACGCCTGGCGCTGGCTGCAGCTCTATTCCTACAACCCCAACCGAGGCACCATCTTCGGCACCGACATCACCAAAGAGTCGGCCCGCGCCTTCCAGTTGCCTGAGAAGAGCGGCACCAACCGCGACCTTCACTGGGACAAGAACATCAAGACCAATGTGGGTATCGATGTCCGCGCCCTCGACGGCAGGCTGAGTGTCTCACTCGATGCCTACTACGACCGCAACCGCGAGATGTTCGCCTTGCCCAACGCCAACTACATGCCCGGTACCGCAGGCACCTATCCTGCTCCCGAGAACTACTCCGAGATGGACCTTTGGGGTATGGAGGCCATTGTGGGATGGCGCCAGCGCTTCAACAAGGACATGTACCTCTCTGCCCGCTTCGGATTCAGCATCGACGACAACAAGGTGAAGAAATACTATTGGGATGTCAACCCCAGGCTCAACTCCATCGTCTATGGCGAACGCAGCGACCGCGGTCTGTGGGGTCTCTCCTGCATGGGTATGTTCCGCAGCTACCAGCAGATTGAGGAGTACTTCCAAAAATATCATATCACCAACTACCTCGGCCTATCGCAAAGTCAGGTGCATCCCGGTATGCTCATCTATGAGGACGTGCGCGGTCCGAAGGACGAAGACGGCAACTGGACTGGTCCCGACGGCATTGTCAACGAAAGTGAGGATATTGTTCAGATTTCAAAACGCCAGAACAACCCCTACCGCTCCAACCTCAACCTGACCTTTGTATGGAAGTCGCTGTCACTCAACGCCACCTTCCAAGGAGAATGGGGAGCCTACCGCATGATGCCCGGAATGTATCAGGAGTCGTTTGGTTCCTTGGAAACCACCAATGTCTCCGTGATGTGGAACGACATGTTCATCTATGACAATGTCCTTGACGCACAAGGCAGCGTCATCGCAGCAGCCAATCCCAACGGCCGCTGGCCCAACTTCGGATACACCAGTGGCAATGTCAACTCCAGGACATCCACCTACTGGCGCATGTCGGCAGCAGAAATCCTGCTCCGCAATGTCTCACTCGCCTACACCCTGCCCAAGAACTGGGTCAAGAGCATCGGACTGAGCACCATCCGCCTGAATGTGACGGTGCAGAATGCCTTCAGCCTCTACAACGCATGTCCCGGTGGCTACTGGAACAATTTTGCCGGTACCTACGGCAGTTATCCTGTGACCCGCAAGATCACCATGGGTCTGAACGTAACATTCTGATGAGCAATGCAACATAGAAAACGAACCATTAAAATCATGAAGACAATGACAACCAAGATATACAAGTGGGTCTGCGGATGCATCCTGTGCTGCGGCATCGCCATGTCGTTCAGTTCCTGCTCCGATGATTTCCTCGCAGAGAAACGCCCCTACGGACAGTTTGGCGAGAATGATATCTACAACGACTGGGAGTCGGTGAAACTACGCCTCAACTACATCTACCAAGGTTCGCTGCCCGCCTTCCGCGACTATAATGCCAGCGGCGGCAACCAAGGCGGCAACTCCACCGCCACCAACGGTCCTGCCGACCAGTGGCCAGTGGGACTGCCCGACTTCCTCTCCACCAATGCCGATGAGTTTGCCGGTTACGGCAGCAACGGCTATGGCTACTACACAGAACCTATCGCCGACAAATGGCTCAACACCACCATCCACAAATTCTTCTGGACGGGTGTGAATGAGAATCCTTGGAAGAAGATGCGCGAATGCACCGACGTCATCATCAAGGTGCGCCAATACGACGGCATTACCGAACTGCAGAAAAACTGGGCTGAGGGTCAGGCCCGCTTCATGCGTGCCACCCGCTATTTCCGCCTCTTCAAGCGCTTCGGCGGCACACCCATCATCCCCGACCTGCAGTCCACGACTTTGAGCGACACCACCGACCTCCGCATCCCACGCCACTCCACCCGCGAGACTTTCGACTTTATCATCAACGACCTGACTACAGCGGCTTCGATGCTTCCCGCACGCTGGGAGGAGGAGGCCAACGACTGGGGCCGCATCACCTCTGGAGCCGCATTGGCACTTGCTGGTTATGTAGCCAATTACTACGCCTCGCCCATATTCAACCGCACCGATGACCAGGCCCGTTGGCAGACCGCCTACGACCTCAACAGACAGGCACTCGACAAACTGGCAGAAGGGCACTTCGGCATGAGCTATGAAGGCGACCCCGGCACCAATGCCTCCAACTGGGCTAAGATATGGTGCACGGTCTACGGCGGTGAGAATCTCAACGCTGAGGCAGTGTATGCCGCCATCTGCAACAATTCAGGTGGCGACGGAAGCGACCAGCTCTACAACTGCACCGAGCAGAAGCTGCGTCCGAGCAACTGCGGCGGCGGTGGCGGCATCACCCCCTCTGCCGAGATGGTGGACGCCTTCCCCATGGCAGACGGCAAGCGCCCCACGGAGATGGGACAATACACCTACAACAAGAAACTGTTCTTCCTCAACCGCGACCCACGCTTCTACCGCACCTTCGCTTTCCCTGGCACAGAATGGAGATTCCTGGGCAGCATCACCGGCGACCTCATCGAGCGCTGTCCCTATGGCTCTGGCATAGAATACCAGTTGCAGAACTACGCATGGTACTCCACTGTCGATGAGGCCAATGACGTGACCCGCGGCGGCTATTTCACCGACCTGATGGGCAACAGCGGCAAGAGCATCTACGTTCGCAAGAAGTCACAAGACTACAACTTAGGTCTCTCACCGCTCTATGTCTTCGACCCCGAGGCAGGCTTTGCCCGCAACGGTCAGCCCATGATGGGCATTCGCTACACCGAGGTGCTGCTCAACTTCGCTGAGGCAGCCTGTGGTGCCAACCACCTCGACGAGGCGTGGAACACACTCATCAAGATACGTCAGCGCGTGGGCTACACCGGCGACTGCGGCCTCGACCCCGCCATCCGCGGCAACCGTGCCAAGATGTTTGAGGCCATCCTCTACGAGCGCCGTATCGAACTAGCCTATGAGGGCAAACGCTTTGACGACTGCCACCGCTGGATGCTCTTCGACGGCGGAGTGGGACAGAATGAAATCTCCGACGCGCCCTCCTCTTGGACGCTCTCCGGTTTCAACGGCAATACTTGCGCCTATTTAGGTGTCGAACCGCTCAACAACATCGCCATCCACAGACTTGAGATGTATATCGACCCCGCCGTCTATATGAGCAGCAAAGACCCTGAGTCCGACCCCTTCACCAAGGCTATTCTTACCAAACCCAAGGCACTGACCCTCAACGAGGATTTCACCACCACCATCAACGAGGCCGACGGCACAGCCATCTATGCCAACGCCGACGTGCAGGCTCTGGCTGAGTTCTACGAGCGCAACCTTATCCGCAAGGACATCGTGACACAGCAGGTGACCGATGCTGATGGCAACCAAGAACCGCTACTTCCCAAATGGGACAAGAAGTGCTACCTGATGGGACTCTCCTCATCATGTGAGGAGAACAATCCCAATGTGGTGCAGACCATCGGTTGGAACAGCACCTTCGGCGGCATGGGTGTCTTCGACCCACTGAGCGAAAGTCCTGTCGTACAGCGTCCCGGCGGTGCCATCATCCCATCAGAGTAACGGGGCGACAAGCAACAACAAAATCATCCGTGCCAGAAACCAATCTGACACGGATGATTTTTATGCGCCCTCCGCTTCATGGACAATTTCACTTAACCAATTGAACAAGGGGAAGAATCAGCAAGATAATTGGAGGAAATCACCAAATATCTTGCGCCATATAGAAATAAATGTCTATATTTGCAAACTGAAGAGAAAATCCTTCCAAGAAGGTATCTGACTTGGCATTTTAACAGCATTTATAAAAGATATGGCAGCAACATTAGACGAAACCGACCTGCAGATACTGAAAACACTGCAGAAGAATGCGAAACTGACGACAAAGGAACTGGCTGATGCCGTCCACCTCACCCCCACCCCTGTTTTTGAGCGGCAGAAGCGGTTGGAACGACAGGGATACATCAAGAAATACGTGGCTGTGCTCGACCCCGACAAACTGGACCAAAGTCTGTTGGTGTTCTGCAAGGTGAAGCTGAAGCAAATCAATCACGAGATAGCCGATGCCTTCACCCGACGCATCATGCGCATCCCCGAGGTGACGGAGTGCTACAACACATCCGGTTCCTATGATTACCTGCTGAAAGTCCGCACCCGCGACATGAAGCAGTATCAGGAATTTGTACTCACCAAACTGGGTGAGATAGAGACCCTTGCCTCCATCGAGAGCACCTTTGTCATGAGCGAGGTGAAACAGATTTATGGCATCAACATATAAGCATTTTCCCAAAAAATCGTAAATTTGCAGCAAAAACCTCAAACAATGAAAAAGAGTCAACTGATACCCACTTTGCTCATCCTCACCATCCTGTCGGCCATCCCCACGGTCATCCATGCACAGGAAGAGGGAGACAACATCTCACGCGAGATATTCATCTACTCACCCAACGAAAGAGCGGGACTGCACGCCGCCTATCTTGACTTCGACGGCATCTGGCAGGAGATAGGACAGCTGTGCGCGTCGGACTATGGACAATGGGGTGCCGAGAAGCGTATGTACCATCCCAACCTGGTACATGCTACCGACGGCACCTGGCGCGCCGTGTGGCAAGTCAACGACCACGCACCCTGCTTCGCCGCCGCCTACAGCGCAGACCTCATCACATGGAGGCCGCAGGACTATCCAAGGATGAGCACGCCCAACTGCCTCCGTCCCATCGTCTTCGAAGGCGATGACGGCACATTCGACATCTTCTATCAGTCGGGCAATGAGAAACGCTACGTATTGGGGTCGAAGGACTTCCGCACCTTCAGCCCCGACAGCGAGAGCAGCATCAGCGAGGAAGCATGGGGAGGCGACAAGGCTACCATCGGCGACAAGGAATATGACGGACAAATCTTCGATATCACCCAAGGTGAGCTCATCGCCCTGCTCACCCATTTCGAGGTCATGCGCCGTGACAGCGAGATGAGTTCCGAGCGCATGGCCAACGACACCAAATTGTTTGGCAACCTGGACAAGGCACAAGCCAGCCTTAGGGTGGACACAGGAAGCAAGAAGACCATCAGTGACAAACTCATCGGTGTGTTCTTCGAGGACATCAGTTATGCCGCCGACGGCGGACTGTATGCAGAGTTGGTGCAGAACCGTGACTTCGAGTTCTCCTCTGCCGACCGCCGCGAGTGGAAAGCCACCACGGCATGGCACTCAGATGGAGAAATAGAAATCGGCACAAGTGACCCGCTGAGCGCGAACAATCCCCATTACGCCATCCTCGAGACCCTGCCCATCACGAATGAGGGATGGGACGGCATTGCCGACCCCGACCCGGGACAGCGCTATGACTTCTCCGTCAGTGTGCGCAACATCGACTGCAAGAAAAAGGCATGGAAGGTGCAACTGGTGACCACCGCCAATGAAGTGGTGGCAGAGGGGAAATTCACCTCCCAGGGCAGCGGATGGCGGAAATATGCCGTCGTCCTCGACACGCGCCAGCCCAAACTGCGCGCCAAGGCCACGGCCAAGGAATGCCACCTGCGGCTGATTCCCCTAAAGAAAGGCAAGGCGGCTGTTGACATGGTGAGCCTCTTCCCGCAGGAGACCTTCAGCAACCGCAAGAACGGCCTGCGGCGTGACCTCGCCCAAGCCATCGCCGACTTGAAACCGAAGTTCGTGCGCTTCCCCGGCGGTTGCCTCACCCACGGACAGGGCATCAACAACATCTACCACTGGCATCATACCGTAGGACCGCTTGAGGACCGCAAGCCCGACTTCAACATTTGGAACTACCACCAAACCCGCGGATTGGGATTCTTTGAGTTCTTCCAGTTTTGCGAGGACATCGGCGCCGAACCCCTGCCAGTGCTCGCCGCTGGTGTACCCTGCCAGAACTCAGCCGCCAACAAGGACGGTCTTGGCGGACAGCAGGGTGGCATCCCCATGGAGGAGATGGAGGCCTATTGCCAGGAAATCCTCAATATGATAGAATGGGCCAACGGCGACCCCGCCACCAGTCAATGGGCCAAGATGCGCGCCGAAGCCGGACATCCCAGTTCCTTCCACCTGAAATATGTGGGCATCGGCAATGAGGACCTGATCTCTACCGTCTTCGAAGAGCGCTACGGCATGATATGCAAGGCCATCAAGGAAAAATACCCCGACATCATCATATGCGGCACCGTGGGACCGTTCCACACCCCCTCATCAGACTACATCGAGGGCTGGGACTATGCCAACAAGCACAGGGATATCATCGATATGGTGGATGAGCACTACTACGAGAGCACCGGGTGGTTCATCAACCACCAGCACTATTATGACGACTACGACCGGTCTGCCCCGAAAGTATATCTCGGAGAATATGCCGCCAGCACCTCTGAGAAACGTCCCAACATCGAGACCGCCCTTGCCGAGGCCATCCACCTCTGCAACATCGAGCGCAACGGCGACGTGGTGGCGATGACCTCATATGCCCCCTTGCTTGCCAAGGACAAACACCACAACTGGAACCCCGACCTCATCTATTTCGACAACAACGGCGTGCGACTCACCCCGAGCTATGAGACCCAACGGCTCTTCTCCACCTACTGCGGCAACCAATACGTCAGTTCCTCACTGACGGCAGACGAGAGCATCGCCCGCCGCATCACCGCCACCGTGGTGGAGGACAGCAAGACAGGACACCGCTACCTCAAGGTGGTGAATGCACTTCCCGTCGCACTCACGCTGCAGGTCGAGGGCATCTCCATCCCCCAAGGCACGGAGTGGGAAGGCATCAGCGGACAACCCCGTGACCAGCAAGTCACTCCAGAGAAAGGCACCACAGACAGCGACACCGTCACCCTACCGCCTTACACATTGAGAGTGTTTTCGCTGGTTGGAAACCAATGATGACTTCTTGAGAAGACCAAGGTGGAAGATGAGGGATGAAGCCATACGCTGGATGGGAAAAGCATAAACTTCGTTAAATGCTTTGCTTTTCGCCACCCTTGCACTACCTTTGCACACTGAATAAACGACAATCATCATGACAAGAAAAAATATCATCACCACACTGACATGCCTGCTGCTGAGCATGACCGCCATGGCTCAGACCGCTACCGATGTCACCACCCTGAGAAAGCAAGCCAACGCCGGCAACGTAAAATCGCAGGTAGAGCTTGCCAACCGTCTTCTCTCCGGCAAGGGGGTGAAGTCCAACTTCACCGAGGCAGCCCAATGGTTCCGCAAGGCAGCCGACAAGGGCAACATCGAGGCACAGTTCAATCTCGCCTTCTGCTATGAGAAGGGCTATGGTGTGGAGAAAAGCATGGAGGAAGCCGTGAAATGGTATGGCAAAGCCGCTGAGAAAGGCAACCTGCAGGCCATGAACAGTCTGGGCCATTGCTATGACGTGGGCGGCCAGGGCTTCGACAAGAACTACGCCAAGGCAGCCGAGTGGTATCGCAAGGCAGCCGACAAGGGATATGCCGGAGCACAGTTCAACTTAGGACTCTGCTACGCAAGGATGAAAGGTGTCGACCTCGACTACAAGGAAGCCGTGAAATGGTGGACGAAAGCCGCCAACCAAGGCAACCCCAACGCCATCAGCAGTTTGGCATACAGTTACCTCAAGGGCGAGGGTGTTGACCGCGACCCTGTACAGGCAGCCACCTTTTTCCGCCGCTTGGCTGATGCAGGCGACGTGCGCTCGCAGTATGAACTGGGCAAACTCTATGCCCAGGGCGACGGCATCGAGCAAGACACAGAGATGGCAATGGACTATTTCACCAAGGCCGCAGAGAAAGGATATGCGCCCGCACAACTCTCCCTTGGCCGATACTACGACAATGGGAAATATGTGACCCAGGACTATGAGCTGGCCGCCCAATGGTATATGAAGGCTGCCGAGCAGGGCAACATCGAAGCCCAGTACAACATCGGCAACATGTACTTCAACGGCATGGGCATTGAGAAAAACTACGAAGAGGCCTACTCCTGGATGGAGAAGGCAGCCATGCAGGGCCATACACCTGCCATGACCGGACTCGGCATCTGCTACTATTACGGCTATGGGGTGAAGCGAAACAAGGACACCGGCCGCTCATGGGTCAACAAGGCAGCCATCATGGGTGACGAGTATGCCAAGGAAACCCTGAAACGGATGAAATAGCATTTGCTCAACTTCCAAGTAGAGATTGCTTGCTGTTGGGCAAAGCGAATTAATTTTATTTATTTTATCAGCGAGACAACACCGAACACACCAAGTCCGGTGAGACTGGCTGCGCCGCCATAAAGAAGGATGCTACTTGTCAGGTCGCGCTTCTTGTGCGGCACCAAACCAAACTGGAAAACGGTCTTGGAGTGATATTTCTCCCCCGGACGGAGCACGGTGGAAGGAAACTCCCTATGGTTGGGACTGTCGGCAAAATGCATGGTCTCGAGGCAGACGGCACTTTGCCTCTGATAGGCGACACCTCTCTTGCCCACCAAACTGCCGTTGAGACCGTTGGCGGTATATACCTGCACGGCAGGTTGGTCGGTGAAGACCGACAGTTGCCGTCCGCTCTTCTCGTCGCGAAGCACTACTGCAGGACGAGTCGTGATGCCGGGATGGCGGAGGGCGAAAGCATGGTCGTAACCTTTTGTTATGCTCATCTGCTCATCATAAATCTCGATGTCGCTGCCAATGGTCTTCATCGTTGTGAAGTCAAACGGGGTATTGCGCACCCTCATCATTTTCCCATCCACATTCTTTTGCTTGTCATAAGTGGCGATATACTTGCTGTCAACGTATAGTTGATGGCCGAGCACCGACTGCACGGTATCTCCTGAAAGATTGAAGAACGTATGGTTGGACAGGTTGACAACGGTTGGTTTGTCAGTGACAGCTTCATACTCCACCTCCAGCGCATGGTTATGGGTCAGTCTATAGGTCACATAGGTGGTGAGCTTACCAGGAAAGCCATTCTCGCCATCGGGAGAGACATAGCGCAACCGCAGGGTGGTGTCGCTCACCGCTTCCACATCCCAGACATGGTCGGCAAAACCCGGATACCCACCATGTGAGATATTTCCCTTGCCAACTCCTTGCAGGTCATAGGTTTTACCGTCGAGTGTGAAACGCGCTCTCTTGATACGCCCCACATAACGTCCTACAACACTGCCGAAATTGTTTTTTTGCAGATGGTAGTCCTCGATATTGTCGAAACCGAGCACCACATCGCCAGCGATGCCATCCTTGTCGGGCACCATCAGTGAGACGAGCCTTGCCCCATAGTTGGTGACACACGCTTCCATCCCATTGTTGACAAGCGTATAGAGCCGGGTTGGCTTGCCTTCCACCACAGACTCAAAACGTTCAGGATTGAGGCCGGATGCCGTAGGACGAGTCGGGGTTGTCAGACTTCTAATCAGCAATGTCATGTTTTGGATGTATGCCTGGGTGGAGATACCCCTCACCTCACGGTTCTCATAAAGTGACGTGTCATACTCATCGCCCACCATAGTCTGCGTGTATGTGGTGATGTCGCTCTCTGTCTCCATGTCCTTTGGCAGCGGCTTGTAGGGATTCGACACCTGACGCAGCGAAACGAGCCACCGTCCTTTGTCATCAAGGGCTGCCACTACATCATCAGCAGAAGGCAACTGCATGCCCGACCGCAGGTGTCCCATCCCCCGATAGAAGTAGGTTTTAGGTTTGTCGGATACGTCGGACGGGTCGGACTTGTCAGACTTTCTGAGAGGTGAGTTGCGCTCCAAGTCTTTCTGCACCCATGATTTGGCTTCTTTCAGCGCCTGTCTCATCCGAGAGGGACTGACAGTAGCGAATGAACTGTAGTGAGCAATGGTGCCTTCGGTGTTCTCATCCATGTAATAGGCACCATTGGCAACATTCGAACCTTTCCGGTGCACATACAGCGGGCGCCGTGTGTTGGGGTCGATGAAGCGCGGCATCAGGATTTCATCCTCCTGCAGCGGTGTGCGGCGCACCTTGGCAGCCAGTGATGACGGCAACCGCTGACTCTCCAGAAAATCGATGGCGGCGGGCAGCCCCTCAAGAAACGAAGCATCGCCCGTGAGCTTATAATACTGTATCATCTGGAAGAACATGCCCACCGTCGTTCCTGTGTTCACCGACCGCGGCTCATAGGAACGGGCATGTGCCGGCTGAAGGCTTGCAGGGTCATATTGGTCGGCCCATCCCGCCAATGGTTGCGGCTGCTGCAGGTCACGCATCAGGTGCATGGCCCGCAGGATGGGTTCCCGCAACTCCGCCATACCCAACTGCGTATAGCATTGGAGGAGGAAATCGATATTCTCCACCATCACATTGTCATTGAGTGTGATGAATGATGAGTAATCAGCCTTTCCCCTGAAAGGATGGTCGTACATCAGCGGATAGCGCTGGGGCCATCCGCCATTGGCATACTGGCTCTTGACAAAGAAGTCGATGGCACGCTGAAGCGGTGCGAGCAAAGCCTCGTCGTGTTTTTCCAGGTAGATGCGCAGCAAGAATTCCGAACAGTGCTTTGTTGCCTCATCATCAAAAGTGGCGTTGCCATAGTAGTGTTGGAACTCCTCAAGCCTCCAAGCCTGCTTTCCGATGGTGGCATACCACTCGCGGATGGAATCCTCGCCCGCAAGGTCGAACATATAGTTCCACCCACCGCAGGACAACTGCCCGCCAATGATGCACATCGCCACCCTGCGGGCGTAGTCATAATAATACTCATCACCTGTGGCATGATAGGCATCAAGCAGCACCTGCCCCATGTCGGGCGTACCGGGCGACTGCAGCCACACCATCGAGCGTCTCGCCTCCAATTCGCCCCACTGACGGGAGAAGTCGGGCAGATAGTTCCAAACAAAGCCACCATCCACCGACACCTCATCCATCATATACTGAGTGGCACGACGCATGGCCTGCCTCACCTCATGGTCGCCAGCCCTTATGCTCACGCCCATGAACAGCAACATGGCCCATATCACAAGTCGTCTCATAACCCACGGTGTTTGAAATAGGAAAACAATGGCTGCGGTCAGACAGACTCCAGGAAATCCTGGCGCATGGGACTGAACGTATCAATCAGTACGCCAGCCTCGAGGCACACACATCCGTGAGGCACATCAGGAGCCACATAATAGCCGTCGCCAGCCTCCAGCACCCGCTTCTCCTCACCGATGGTCAGTTCAAACCTGCCACTCGCCACATATGTTCCCTGTGTATGATAATGGGTATGGGTGGTGCCCACGGCACCGGTCTCGAATTTCACCTTCACCATCATCAGTTGTCCGTCGTATGCCATAATCTGGCGCTGGATTCCCGGTGAGGGATTCTCCCATGCCAGTTCTTTCTCCATCTGAAAAACGTCACTTCTTGTCTTCATTGTCAGTATCATGTTTTAGGTTTGTGATGCCAAAGATAAGCAAAAATGCGTGAAAAGCAAAACAAATCTTAAAAAAATCCATACGTTTGTGACACTTATGCAGAATAATCGTACTTTTGCATCATGGGATTTCTAAAGACATTGTTTGGCGGCAAGGAAGAGTCGCCCGAGGAAAAGAAAGAGCGTGAGGAAGCTCACCACTTCGATGTGTTGCGCACCGATGGCGTCCGTGCCTTGCACACTGGCAGGTATGCCTTTGCCGTAACGTGCTTCACCAAGGCACTTGAGATCAAAGACGACCTGGAGACGCACGACTACCTCTCGCAGGCATATATCCAGAACGAGCAACTTCAAGAAGGCTACAACGAACTCAGCCTACTTGCCGAGGCACAGCCCGACAACATCCACATCCTCGCATCGATGGCCAAGGTGGCCTATATGATGGAGAACTACACGCTGATGGCAGAATGCTGCGAGAAAGCCATGCACATCGACATGGACAACGCCGAAATCATGTTTCTCTATGCCCGTGCCTCACGCGGACAACATGATGCGGTGAATGCCATCGCGATGTATACCAAGACGCTCATGCTCGATGAGAACTTCGCCTCAGCCAATCTTGAACGGGGTCAGTTGCTCTTGGAAGAGGGCGACATTGATGGCGCCGAGGAGGATGCCGACCATCTGATGGAGGTGGCTCCCAACTCAGAAGACGTATTGCTGTTCAAGGCCAGCATCCTCATTCAGCAGCAACGAATCGGCGACGCCATCACTCTTTATGAAAGGGCCATTGAGGTCAACCCCTACTGCGAGGATGCCATAGAGGGATTGGAGAAATTAAGAGCCTTGACAAAAAGGTCGGACAAGTCAGACAAGTCGGACAGGTCAGACAAGTCGGACAAGTCGGACGAGTCGGACAGGTCGGACAGGTCGGACAAAGAATAAAAAAAATGACGAATTGTTTTGTCAATTGGCGGGAAAGCATTAATTTTGCAGCGAAAACGTCAAAATGATAATAAAATGACAAGTTGGAGTACTTATTACTACTTCTATTTTTACTTTGCAAACCATTGCGAAGCGGGAAGTTGCATGCAGTAATCCAATAAGACGAGAATACCATACCGACAATAACCCGCTTCACCCAATGAGGCGGTTTTTTGTTATATATATAATAATGAGTAGCACAAAGAAATGAAGAGAATTGCCATTCAAGGACAAATCGGGTCGTTTCACGACATGGCAGCCCACCTGTATTTCGAGGGTGAGCAGGTGCAGATTATCTGCTGCTCCACCTTCGAGGAGGTTTATGACAGCATCCGTCGCGACCCCACCATTATCGGCATGACCGCCATCGAGAACACCATCGCCGGCAGTCTGCTGCACAACTATGAGTTGCTGCGCGACTCAGGCACCACCGTGGTGGGTGAGCACAAGCTCCACATCCGCCACTGCATCTGCTGCCTGCCCGAAGATGACTGGGACACCATCGACGAGATACACTCCCATCCCGTAGCCCTCATGCAATGCCGTGGTTTCCTTGCCCAGCACCCGACACTCAAGGCGGTGGAGACAGAGGACACCGCCGGTGCCGCCGAGAACATCATGACCCATCAGCTGCGAGGCAAGGCAGCCATCTGCAGCGCTGAGGCAGCCCAGCTCCATGGCATGAAGATTCTCGAGGACTCCATTGAGGACAACAAGCACAACTTCACCCGTTTCCTCGTGGTTTGCGACCCCCGGAAGGCAGATTTCCTCCGTCCGCTCAGCGAGACCGACAAGTCGAGCCTCGTCTTCTCGCTTCCCCACGAGGAAGGTGCTCTGTCGAAGGTACTCACCATCCTTTCGTTCTACAGCATCAACCTCACCAAAATACAGTCGCTGCCCATCATCGGACACGAATGGGAATATCTGTTTTATGTCGACGTGACCTACAACAACCTCATCCGCTACCGCCAGAGCATCGACGCCATCACCCCACTTACAAAAGAACTGAAAATTTTAGGAGAATATAGAAATGGAAGACAAACCAATTAGCATACAGCCCGCAGAACGGCTCAGCCTCGTTCAGGAATATTACTTCAGCCGCAAGCTCAAGGAGGTGGCACGCCTCAATGCCGAGGGGCACGACATCATCAGCCTCGCCATCGGCAGTCCGGACATGCCTCCCTCACCGCAGACCATCAACCGCCTGTGCGAGGTGGCACAACGCCCCGACAGCCACGGCTACCAACCGACGATGGGCACTCCCGAGCTGCGCAGCGCGATGGCGGCTTTCTACAAGAGATGGTATGGCGTCACCCTCGACCCCGCCACAGAGGTGTTGCCGCTCATCGGCAGCAAGGAAGGCATCCTCCACGTGACGCTCGCCTTCGTCAACCCCGGTGACGGCGTGCTCGTACCCAATCCCGGCTACCCCACCTACACCTCACTCAGCAAACTCCTCGGTGCCCGCATCGTCAACTACAACCTGCGTGAGGACAACGGATGGCAGCCTGACTTCGACGAGTTGGAGAAAATGGACCTCACCGGCATCCGACTGATGTGGACCAACTATCCCAACATGCCCACTGGAGGCAATGCGGTGATGGAGACCTATGAGCGGCTTGTGGACTTCGCCCGGCGGCACGGTATTGTTGTGGTGAACGACAACCCTTATTCCTTCATCCTCAACGAGCATCCCATGTCGCTGCTGCAAGTGGAGGGCGCCCGCGACTGCTGCATCGAGTTCAACTCAATGAGCAAGAGCCACAACATGCCGGGATGGCGTGTCGGCCTCTGCGCCACCAACGCCACCTTCATCTCCTGGATTCTCAAGGTGAAGAGCAACATCGACAGCGGCACCTTCAGGGGCATCCAACTGGCTGCCGCCGAGGCATATGCCAATGATGAGGCATGGCACCGCGAGGCCAATATCGAGACCTACGGCCGACGCCGCGCCATCGCCGAGGAAATCATGCGGACGCTCGGATGCACGTTCGACCCCTCTCAAGTGGGTATGTTCCTCTGGGGCAAGATACCCGACTGCTACACCGATGCCGAGGAACTCACCGAGCGTGTGCTCCATGAGGCGAGGGTGTTCATCACACCTGGTTTCATCTTCGGCAGCAACGGACAGCACTACATCCGCATCTCGCTCTGCGCCAAGGAGGACAAGATGCACGAGGCGCTCGAGAGAATCAAGAAAATATAGGTCCGACAAGTCCGACAAGTCCGACGAGTCCGACGAGTCCGACAAATGAATAATAATATAAAAACGATATAATTATGGAATTGCAACTTCAACCCCTGAGATTACCCAGCGACAACGAACGCCCCGTAGTCATTGCCGGACCCTGTTCGGCGGAGACAGAGGAGCAAGTGATGGAGACCGCCTTGCAACTGGCCCGCAAAGGTTGCCACATGTTCCGTGCCGGTGTCTGGAAACCCCGCACCAAACCCGGCGGTTTTGAAGGCAACGGTGAGATGGCCCTGCCCTGGCTCCAGCGTGTAAGACAAGAGACGGGCATGCTCGTCGCCACCGAGGTGGCAACTCCCGAGCATGTGGAATTGGCGATGAAATATGGCATCGACATCCTTTGGATTGGTGCCCGCACCACTGCCAACCCCTTTGCCATGCAGGCCCTTGCCGACTCGTTGAGAGGCATTGACGTGCCAGTTTTTGTGAAAAACCCCGTCAACCCCGACCTGGAACTATGGATTGGTGCCCTCGAGCGCATCAACCAAGCTGGTATCACCCGTCTGGCAGCCGTCCACCGCGGTTTCTCCAGCTATGACAAGAAAATCTACCGCAATCTCCCCATGTGGCAGATACCTATCGAACTGCGCCGCCGCATCCCTTCGCTGCCCATCATCTGCGACCCCAGCCACATCGGTGGACGGCGCGAGCTCATCGCCCCCCTCTGCCAGCAGTCGATGGACCTCGGCTTCGACGGTCTGCTCGTGGAATCCCACTGCGACCCCGATGCCGCATGGAGCGACGCCAAGCAGCAGGTCACTCCCGATGTGCTCGACTACATCCTCTCGCTCCTCGTCATCCGCGACGAGAAAGTCACCACTGAGGGTATCCACGAACTGCGTCAGCAGATTGACGAACTCGACAACCAACTGATGAACCTGCTTGCCAAGCGTATGCGCGTATGCCGCGAAATCGGACAATACAAGAAGGAGCACAACATGACCGTGCTGCAACCCGTAAGGTATGGTGAGATTCTCGACAAGCGCGGCGCTCAAGGCTCACTATGCGGCATGGACAGCGAGTTTGTGAAGAAAGTCTTCGAAAGCGTGCATGAGGAAAGTGTAAGGCAGCAAATGGAGATTATCAACCAATAAGCTTAAACCTCAAAAAATGAAAATATTAGTTTTGGGAGCAGGCAAGATGGGCAGTTTCTTCCTCGACCTGCTGAGTTTCGACCATGAGATGGCGGTCTATGAGAAAGACCCGCTCAGGATGCGCTTCACCTACAACACGCAGCGCTTCACCACCGTGGAGGAGATAGAGGCCTTCCAACCCGAACTGGTCATCAACGCGGTGACGGTGAAGTACACCATCCCCGCCTTCAACGAAGTTATCCCCCACCTGCCCTCCGACTGCATCATCAGCGATATCGCTTCGGTGAAGACCGGTCTGCATGAGTACTATGAACAGTGCGGCCGCCGCTATGTGTCGACCCACCCCATGTTCGGTCCCACCTTTGCCAACCTCCAGCAACTCAGTGAGGAGAACGCCATCATCATCAACGAGGGCGACTACATGGGGCGCATCTTCTTCAAGGACCTCTACAGCCGTCTGGGTCTCAATATCTATGAGTATACCTTCGACGAACACGACCGCACCGTGGCTTATTCACTAAGTATCCCCTTCGTCAGCACCTTTGTCTTCGCTGCCGTGATGAAGCATCAGGACGCACCTGGCACCACCTTCAAGCGGCATATGCGCATCGCAAAAGGAGTGCTCAACGAGGATGACTACCTGTTGCAGGAAATCCTCTTCAATCCCTACACGCACGACCAGGTCTCACAGATACGCACCGAACTCAAGGAACTGCTTCATATCATCGACACGAAGGATGCCGACGGCATGAAAGCATACCTCACCAAGATACGCAACAATGTTGCCCGATGATAGTATTTTTGCATAAAAAGAAGCTGTCAGAAAGCATTTTTCTTTAAAAAAGCTGCTTTTTAATAAAAAAAACTGCAAAAAATTGTTGTGATTACGCAATTTTGATTATATTTGCAACGCCACTTGAAGCCTATGGGTGAATTATGCCCTTAGGAAAGTATGGTAAAAAGGTCATTTTTAAGGCATGTCGAGATGTCTATGAGGTCTGATGATTATTAACAAAACCTTATCATATGAAACAAAAATTTCTACTTTTGGCAATGGCATTGATTGGCTGCATGAATGTAGCCCAGGCAAAGGATGGCGTTACCAGCATTCAAGACGCTACAATCAAGCAGGGCGGCTTTGGGTGCATCACCATTAAATGCAACATGCAGGACAGGTATTACAATGCTTTCCAAATTGAGTTTAAGCTGCCTGAAGGTCTCCATTTCAATCAAGGTGTAGCAGATTATAGTTTGACAGGCATTGGCGACCCAAACTTTGTCATGAACGACAAAAAGACCGGAAAAGAAGAAGGTGTCTTCATCTTCAAGAACATGCAAGCTGCAGAATTTGAAAAGGGTGAATACGATCTTGTCAAAATCTATTTCCAAGCAGACAAGGAGATGGAAGTAGGTACTTATCCTATCACAATCACAGCACTCAGTCTCAGCGGTGCTAATGGCAAAGACTATTCCCCATTCAGTACTGTTGAAGAGCAATTAATTGACGCTCCAGAATCTTTCTCCGTCGAGATTACACCTGGCGGGCCCAGAGTCCTCTCGGACACCGCAACAGAATTGCCAGAGGACAACTACACTTATGTGACACAAGAAGTTACAGAATATGAAGAGTATGACGAGGAACAAGGAAAGAATGTGACCAAGTATAAGTTTGGTCCCAAGGAAGAGATTACTGTGGCTGAAGATTTCACCATCGGACGCTCTATCAAGGCCGACACATGGTCGACATTATGCTTGCCGTTCCCTGTTACTCTTACAGAACTGAAAGAAGCTCTTAGTGATCCAGAAATCGTATATTGGGATGGTTGGGATTATTCAGCAGAGAATAACAAGCTCGATCTTTTCTTCTATCAGCAAGAAGTTGAGGAAATTGATGCCAACTACCCATTGTTGATCAAGACCTCTAAAGATTTCAATGATGGCTTTACCTTTAATGAAAAAATCATTGAATGTGATGAGGAAAATGCAGAAGTAAAGATAGAAGTGGGAAGAGGTTCTTCAAAGAGAATAAGCTATTTCACTGGTGTGTTAAAGGCAGGCTTAGTTCCTGACGGAAGTCTGTTCTTCAGCGGCAACAAGTTCTACTACAGCACTGGCAAGAGTCCTATCAAGGCCTTCAGGGCATATCTTACAATAGATCCTAAAGACAATCTGCAAGAGAAAGCCATCATAAGTGATGGCAGTGTGAATGTAGGAATTATGATCAACGAAACCCCGACCTATGTTGAGGGCATCTCTACTAAACGTGTAAGCAACGACGACGTCTACTCAATAAGCGGCATCAAGATGGGCACCGAGAGTGACCTGAAGAGCATGCAGCCGGGTATGTATATCGTAAACGGCAAGAAAGTGATTGTAAAATAAACCAAAAGACCACTTAAGTTATGAAAAAGATATATACTGCCCCCGCTTGCGAGTTGCTGGGCACCATGACAACAGAAATTCTCGCCAACTCAGATTCCGTCACCTTGAATATTGACGATGAACTTGATAATACTTTTGGTGGCTATGCTGGTGAGGATACCGATGGCACTCACGAAGCCGATGCCAACGAGATGGTTTGGGATCATTTCGACAACAAATGGAAATAACATCTCTTTTACATAAAAAATCCCTGGGCCGTTTGACTCAGGGATTTTTTTAAATCCTCCTTATTCTCATGCTTATCTCTCTGCTACTCACCTCATGGCTCACTTTTGTGGAGCTCAACTGCGAGAACCTCTTCGACTGGCGACACGATGAGGGCAAGAACGACTATGAGTATCTACCTGATGCCACCCGTAAGTGGGACAGCCGCCGATACTGGACGAAGCTGAACAGCATTGCCCGGACCATTATCTTGTGCGGCGGCGAGGGAGAGGCATGGACACTGCCCGACCTGGTGGCCTTGGCAGAAGTGGAGAACGACAGCGTGATGAACGACCTCACCCATCGCTCACTGCTCCGCAATGCCGGTTACGAGTATGTGATGACCCATTCCGACGATGAGCGCGGAATCGACGTTGCCCTGCTCTACTCACCCTTCACCTTCCGCCTCATCTCCCATCATGCCATCGGTGTCAGTCCGCCCGAAGGCAGGCACGCCACCCGCGACATCCTTTATGCCAGCGGTCTCATCACCACGGGCGATACCCTCCATGTGATGGTGGTGCACGCCCCCAGCCGCGTCAACGGCGAGCGGAGCACACGTCCCTACCGTCTGAGGGTGGCGGAGCGCATCATCGCAACCATCGACTCCATCCGCCAGACAGACAGCGGAGCAAACATCATCGTCGCCGGCGACTTCAACGATTATGACTCCGACAGTGCGATAGTCAGGCTCTCCCAGCACCACCTCATCCATGCCTCATTAGGAGCGAAGGGCAGCCACGGTGCACGGGGCACCTATAAGCACAGAGGGCAGTGGGGAAGCCTCGACCACATCTTCGTGAGCGAATCACTTGCCAGAAGACAAACCGAATGCCATATCATAGATGCGCCCTTCCTCACCGAGGAAGATGAGAAATACGGCGGACTGCAACCACGCCGCACCTACGTTGGCTACCGCTACCATGGAGGCAGCAGCGACCACTTGCCGTTAGTATTGAAGATTGAAGATTGAAAATTGAAAACTGAAGATTAAAGATTAAAATTGGTCCTACAAGATAAAAATATAGTTGTTATTATTGATAATTGGAGAAAAATATCTACCTTTGTCTTGATTTTAAGAGACTGAATAAATATTTAGAAAAGATACATTTATTTGAAAGATGTTTGAAAATTTAAGCGAGAGACTTGAGCGCTCGTTCAAGATGCTCAAGGGTGAGGGAAAAATTACCGAAATCAATGTAGCCCAGACCCTGAAGGATGTACGCAAGGCCCTCATCGAGGCCGATGTGAGTTACAAGGTAGCCAAGACGTTCACCGACGAGGTGAAGCGCAAGGCGATGGGTATGAATGTGCTGACGGCTGTGAAGCCAGGTCAGTTGATGGTGAAACTCGTCCACGACGAGATGGTAGAGTTGATGGGTGGAGAGAATGTGGGGCTCAACCTCACCAGTCGTCCCTCCATCATTCTCATGTCAGGTCTGCAGGGTTCCGGCAAAACCACGTTCAGCGGCAAGTTGGCCAACATGCTGAAGACCAAGCAGCGCAAGAACCCGCTGTTGGTGGCCTGCGACGTCTATCGTCCCGCCGCCATTGAGCAGCTCAAGGTGGTGGCCGAGCAAATCGGCATCCCCGTGTATTCAGAGCCCGACAACAAGGACGTGGTGGCAATAGCCAACAACGCCATCCGTGAAGCCAAGTCAAAAGGCCACGATGTGGTCATTATCGATACTGCCGGCCGTCTCGCAATCGACGAGGACATGATGCGCGAGATAGAGTCGCTTAAGAATGCCGTCAATCCCGACGAGACTCTCTTTGTGGTAGACTCGATGACCGGTCAGGATGCCGTCAACACTGCCAAGACCTTCAACGACCGCCTTGACTTCGACGGTGTGGTGCTCACCAAACTCGACGGTGACACCCGCGGCGGTGCAGCCCTCTCCATCCGCACTGTGGTGACCAAGCCCATCAAGTTTATCGGAACGGGAGAGAAGATGGAGGCAATCGACGCCTTCCATCCCTCACGCATGGCAGACCGCATCCTCGGCATGGGCGACGTGGTGAGCCTCGTGGAGCGCGCACAGGCCCTCTACGACGAGGAGGAAGCCAAGAAGATGATGGACAAACTGAAGAAGAACAAGTTTGACTTCAACGACTTCATGGCCCAAATCCAGCAGATCAAGAAGATGGGCAACCTCAAGGACCTCGCCTCGATGATTCCCGGTGTGGGCAAGGCCATCAAGGATGTCGACATCGACGACGACGCCTTCAAGAGCATCGAGGCCATCATCCAGAGCATGACCCCGAAGGAGCGCGCCAATCCCCAGATTCTCAACCAGAGCCGCCGCATGCGCATCGCACGCGGCTCAGGCACCACCATCCAGGAGGTCAACAAACTCCTCAAGCAGTTTGACCAGACCCGCAAGATGATGCAGATGGTGACCAACACCTCGAAAATGAACATGATGATGAATGCCATGAGGGGCAAGATGCCCAACATGCCCAAATAATACGACATGACACTAATCGACGGAAAGGCCACTGCGGCCGCCATCAAGCAGGAGATAGCCGAAGAGGTGCGGGAGATGACCGCCCGCGGCTGCAAGCGTCCCCATCTCGCCGCCATCCTGGTAGGACACGACGGAGGTTCGGAGACATATGTGAAAAACAAAGTGATAGCCTGTGAGGCATGTGGATTCACCTCCACGCTCATCCGTATGGAAGACGACGTCACCGAGGAGGAGTTGCTGGAGAAAGTGGCACAGTTGAATGCCGACGACGATGTCGACGGATTCATCGTACAGCTGCCCCTTCCCCGCCACATCGACGAGCAGAAAGTCATCATGGCGATAGACTACCGCAAGGATGTCGACGGTTTCCACCCCATCAACGTGGGGCGGATGGCCATCGGCCTGCCTTGCTTCATCTCAGCCACTCCCTTAGGCATCCTCACCCTGCTGCGCCGCTACAACGTGGCTACCAGCGGAAAGAAATGCGTCATCCTCGGCCGCAGCAACATCGTAGGCAAGCCTATGGCGCAGCTGATGATGCAGAAGCACTATGGTGATTCCACCGTGACCGTCTGTCACAGCCACTCAGCGACACTGCGTGAGGAATGCCGCGAGGCCGACATCCTCATCGCCGCCATCGGACAGCCCAACTTCGTCACCGCCGACATGGTGAAGGAAGGTGCTGTGGTCATCGACGTTGGCACCACCCGCGTGCCCGATGCCACCCGCAAGAGCGGTTTCCGTCTCAACGGCGACGTGAAGTTTGACGAGGTGGCAGAGAAATGCGCTATGATTACCCCTGTTCCCGGCGGCGTCGGTCCGATGACCATCTGCTCGCTGATGAAGAACACGCTCTCCGCTGCCAAAAAGGAATACTACCCATGACAGCCGACGAATATTACCAGAGAGGCAATGAGTACCGCCGCCAGGGCAACTGGCAGGAGGCCATCAACAACTACATGGAGGCCATTGCCCTCGACCCGGAGAGTCCGGCCGTCCATGCCAAGGAGATGCTCGACGATATCCTCAGCTTCTATCACAAGGATTACTACAATCCATAAGCAGGGATGCGATATCACAATGCAAGAATTACACTAACAATATCAATTATGGCAAAAATCAAAGGTCAAATCGTGGTCAACACGAACAGATGCAAGGGTTGCTCCCTGTGCATTGAGGCTTGTCCCAAGGATGTTATCGCCCTTGCCGACAAGAAGGTCAATGTGTCGGGCTATCCCTACATTGAGGCCGCACGTCCCGATGACTGCATCGGATGCGCCTCATGTGCCATCGTATGTCCCGACGGATGTATCACTGTTTACCGCAAAAAAATGGAGGAGTAAGAGATGGCAGAACAAGAAGTAACATTGATGAAAGGCAATGAGGCCATCGCCCATGCCGCTATCCGCTGTGGAGCCGACGGTTATTTCGGCTATCCCATCACCCCGCAGAGCGAGGTGATTGAGACCCTCTGCGCCCTCAAGCCCTGGGAAACCACCGGTATGGTGGTGGTGCAGGCTGAGAGCGAGGTGGCATCCATCAACATGGTCTATGGCGCCGCAGGAGCCGGCAAGCGCGCCCTTACCTCCTCATCGAGTCCCGGCGTGGCGCTCATGCAGGAAGGCATCGCCTATCTGGCAGGAGCCGAACTCCCCGGCGTGTTTGTCAACGTGCAGCGCGGCGGTCCCGGACTGGGCACCATCCAACCCTCGCAGAGCGACTACTTCCAAGCCACCCGAGGCGGCGGCAACGGCGACTATTATGTCATCACACTCGCACCGTCGTCGGTGCAGGAGATGGCCGACTTTGTCGACCTCGCCTTTGAACTCGCCTTCAAATACCGCAACCCCGCGATGATTCTGAGCGACGGCGTCATCGGACAGATGATGGAGAAGATTGTGCTGCCGCCCTACAAGCCCCGCCGCACCGACGAGGAAGTCATCAAGCAGTGTCCCTGGGCTTCGACCGGCAAGACACGCGACCGCAAGCGCAATGTCATCACCTCCCTGGAACTGAAGCCTGAGGCGATGGAACTCCGCAACATCCACCTTCAGGAGAAGTATCAGGAGATACGCGACAAGGAGGTGAGGTATGAGACCATGCAATGCGACGACGCCGAGTATATCATCGTGTCATTCGGCAGTGCGGCACGCATCTCAGAGAAAGCCATCGAACTGGCCCGTGCAGAGGGCATCCGCGTCGGTCTGCTGCGCCCCATCACCGTGTGGCCCTTCCCCTCGAAGCAGGTGGCAGAACTGGCAAGAGGAAAGAAGGGAGTGCTCGTGGCAGAAATCAACGCCGGCATGATGGTGGAGGACGTTCGCCTGGCCATCAACGGTGAGGTACCTGTGGAGCATTTCGGCCGCCTGGGCGGTATCGTCCCTGAGCCAGAAGAGATAGTGGAGGCATTGAAAACCAAACTGATGAAATGATGGAAGCAAAAGACATAATCAGTCCGGAGAACCTGGTATACCAGAAGCCGGCACTTTTGAACGACACGCCCATGCACTACTGCCCGGGCTGCTCACATGGTGTGGTTCACAAACTCATCGCTGAGGTGGTTGAGGAGATGGGCATGGAGGAGAAGACCGTGGGCATCTCACCCGTGGGATGCGGCGTTTTCGCCTACAACTACATCGACATCGACTGGCAGGAGGCCGCCCACGGACGTGCTCCCGCCGTGGCCACCGGCATCAAGCGACTCTGGCCCGACCGCCTCGTGTTCACCTACCAGGGTGATGGCGACCTGGCGTGCATCGGAGCCTGCGAGACCATCCACGCCCTCAACCGTGGCGAGCATATTGTCATCATCTTCATCAACAATGCCATCTACGGCATGACAGGAGGACAGATGGCACCCACCACGCTGATTGGGCAGAAGACATCGACCTGTCCTTACGGACGCGAACCCGCCCTTCACGGCTATCCCCTCAAGATGACCGAGATTGCCGCTACGCTCGAGGGCACCTGCTACGTCACCCGCCAGAGCGTGGAGAACGTGGCTGCCATCCGCAAGGCGAAGAAGGCATTGCGCAAGGCTTTCGAGGCCACCATGGCCGGCAAGGGTTCCGCACTCGTCGAGTTTGTGAGCACCTGCAACAGCGGTTGGAAACTCACTCCGAAGCAGGCCAACGAATGGATGCAGGAGAATATGTTCAAGTTCTACCCCAAGGGCGACCTGAAGGACACCACGGGGGAGGGGTGAGAGATGAAAGATGAAAGATGAAAGATTAAAGATTAAAGATATATGAAAAAGGAAATCATCATATCAGGATTCGGCGGACAGGGTGTGCTCTCCATGGGCAAGATTCTCGCCTACTCAGGACTGATGGAAGGCAAGGAAGTGACCTGGATGCCCGCCTACGGTCCCGAGCAGCGAGGTGGCACCGCCAATGTCACCGTCATCGTCAGCGACGACCGCATCTCGTCGCCCATCCTCAGCCGTTACGACATCGCTATTGTGCTCAACCAGCCCTCGCTCGACAAGTTTGAGCCGAAGGTGAAGCCCGGTGGCATCCTCATCTACGACGACTACGGCATCATCAACCCGCCCACCCGCAAGGACATCGAGGTATACAGCATCAGTGCGATGGACAAGGCGGCAGAGATGAAGAACGCCAAGATTTTCAACATGATTGTCCTCGGCGGACTTCTCCATGTCTGTCCCGTCGTCACCTCAGTGGGTTTGGAGAAAGCATTGCGAAAGACGCTCCCTGAGCGCCACCACTCACTCATCCCCCTCAACATGGATGCTCTCCGCGCGGGAGGCGCCATCATGCGGAAGATGTGAGAACAGACAGCCATAGGGTGCTTAACCACCATAAAAGGGGCGGACAAGATGAGTCCACCCCTTTTTATGTGGCAGACAAAACACGGAGGCAGCATCTTTTGCCCAAAAGATTTGGCAGTTGCAAGTTTTTTTCTTATCTTCGTGGCATGTAGAAAAATTTGTTCGATATGGAAAACAAACTGATTGACAACTGTATAAAACTGGGGTTCGGCATGATGCGGCTGCCCCGAGTTGAGGGAACGAAAGTCATTGATGTGGAGCACACCAAGAGCATGGTGGATGCCTTCATCGAAGCCGGCGGCAAGTATTTCGACACCGCCTATGTCTATGAGGGGTCGGAAGCAGCCACCAAGGCAGCGCTCTGCGACCGTTATCCGCGTGAAAGCTACTATCTGGCCGACAAGCTCAATGCCTCTGAATTTGCCTGCAAGAGTGAAGAGGAGGCCAAGAAAGAAATCAAGGTGAGCCTTGAGCGCACCGGGGCAGGCTATTTCGACTTTTACCTTCTCCACGGCATCGACTCCGGAAACAAGGATAGGTTCAACCAGTTTGGCATATGGGATTACATGAGGAAACTGAAGGAGGAAGGTCTGATTCGCCATTATGGATTCTCCTTCCATTCCACTCCCGAACACCTCGACGAACTGCTCACCGAGCATCCTGACACTGAATTTGTGCAACTCCAAATCAACTATTCCGACTGGGAGGACCCCCTGATTGCCTCACGTCAATGTTATGAGGTGGCAGTCAGGCATGGGAAGCCCGTCATCGTGATGGAACCTGTGAAGGGAGGGAAACTGGCAGACCCACCCCAAAAGGTGAAGGAAATCCTGCATCAGGCAGCCCCCGAGGCATCCTATGCCTCATGGGCCATCCGCTTCACTGCATCACTGCCCAACGTGATGGTGGTGCTCAGTGGTATGTCGAATATGGAACAGATGGAAGACAACTTATCGCATATGCGCCAGTTGCAACCCCTCAACGATGAGGAAAAGAAAGTGTTGGAGTCTGCCCGCCAGGCATTGTCACAGTTTGACGGCATCGCCTGTACCTCATGCCACTACTGCACGCCAGGCTGTCCCATGGACATTCATATCCCTGAGATTTTCGCAGTGATGAACGTTTACAAATTGTTTGGCACCCTGAATGAGGCCCGCAATGAATACTCTTGGCGCCCCGGTGGCGAGAAAGCCTCAGCCTGCATACAGTGCGGGCAGTGCGAGGGTGCCTGTCCCCAGCATCTTCCCATCATCAGTTTGCTGGAAGAGGTGGTGGAAACTTTGGAGAAATAATTGATTATTTGCTTTCATTATAATAGCATAATAGATTTTTTCAGTATCTTTGCGGATAATTTCGCAATATTGATTATGGACAACAACAATTACATCGTACTGTCGTACAGCCTGTTCGCCGAAGTGGAAGGCGAACGGATGATGCTCGAGCAAACCGAGGAGGGACGTCCCTTCTGGTTCATCAGCGGCATGGGGATGACCCTGCCCAAGTTTGAGGAGGCACTTGTCCAACTCAACCGCGGCGAGACCTTCGACTTCGTCATCGCCAAGGACGAGGCCTATGGCGAGTATGAAGAGGAGCACATTGTCGACCTCGACAAGAAAATCTTCATGCCCAACGGCAAGTTTGACGACAAGCTCATCTACGTGGATGCCATCATCCCTCTGATGAACGCCGACGGCAACCGTTTCAACGCACGCGTATTGGAGATAACAGCCGACAAGGTGACAGTCGACCTCAACCACCCCTATGCCGGTCTCGACCTCAACTTCAAGGGCGAGGTGCTCGAGAACAGGCCAGCTACCGCCAAGGAGATGGAGCAGATGGCGAGGATGCTCAGCGGTGAGGGCTGCGGCGGTTGCGGAGGCGGCAACTGCAGTGACTGCGGAGGAGGCGACTGCGGAGGTTGCGGTGACAACGGATATGGCAACGGATGCGGCAATGGCGGCTGCTGTTAAATACATTGTTTGGCAATGAGGAACACTTTCGGACATCTCTTCACCCTCACCACATTTGGTGAGAGCCACGGCGAGGGCGTTGGTGGCGTGATTGACGGCATGCCAGCCGGCATCGACATCGACGTCAGCTTCATCCAAGCCGAACTCAACAGGCGGCGCCCCGGACAGAGCGACCTGACCACCTCACGCGATGAGGCCGACCGTGTGGAACTGCTCAGTGGCATTTTTGAGGGAAAGACGACTGGTGCCCCCATTGGATTCCTGGTGCGCAACACCAACCACCACTCACAGGACTACGAGAGTCTGAGAGGACTGTTCAGACCCTCCCATGCCGACTACACCTACCAGCAGAAATACGGTATTCGCGACCATCGAGGAGGTGGCCGCACATCAGCGCGAACAACCATTAGCCGATGCGTAGGTGGGGCATTCGCAAAGTTGGTCCTCCGCCAGATGGGCATCAGTGTGCATGCCTACACCTCGCAGGTGGGTCACATCGCCCTTGAGAACAATTACAAGCTCTACGACCTTGAGTCTGCCGAGCGTAATGGCGTGCGATGCCCCGACTCGGCCAAGGCCGAGGAGATGGCCACCCTCATCCGTCAGGTGAAGAGCGAGGGCGACACCATCGGCGGCGTCATCACCTGTGTCGTGACAGGGTGTCCGGTCGGGGTCGGTGAACCAGAATTCGGCAAACTCCATGCGTCGCTCGGCAGCGCCATGCTCAGCATCAATGCCGTGAAAGGCTTCGAATATGGGGCAGGTTTCGCCTGTGCCTCACAGAGGGGCAGCGAACTCAACGACGTGTTCATCAACAAAGAGGGTACGATAGGTACGGCCACCAACCACAGCGGCGGCATACAAGGCGGTGTGAGCAATGGGGAGGACATCTATTTCAGGGTGGCATTCAAGCCTGTGGCCACCATCCTTCAGGAGCAGACCACCATCGACATGGACGGTCAGTCCACCACCTTCAAGGCCCGTGGTCGTCACGACCCCTGTGTGGTCCCCCGTGCCGTCCCCATCGTTGAAGCCATGGCAGCCATGGTTTTGCTCGACCATCTGCTCATGTCGAGAACAGTCAGAATGTAACAATCTGAAGGAAAAAAGCCCCTATTTGTTAATATTCCAAAAAAATCAATCGATTTTTTTACAAAACGGAAGTAAAATACAAATTATTTTAATAAGTTTGCAATCGATTAATTGGGGTTTGCGAAAATCCCCATTAGTTTAGTTAAGTCTAGTTTAGTTTTTGTGTTGGTTGAGGGCAGCGATTGCTGCCCTCAAATTTTTTCTACCCAATCGTTCCGATAATGTCGTTGACATCATCGATGCCATGGCTGTCGAGCCACTCGTTGATGCCATCGCGTATTTTCACGGTGACTGCAGGATCGAGGAAATTGGCTGTGCCCACCTCTATGGCCGTAGCTCCCACCATGAGGAACTCGATGGCATCCGTCGCCGTAGAGATGCCTCCCAGGCCCACCACGGGTATTTTGACTGCCTTGGCGACCTGCCACACCATCCTGAGGGCTACAGGCTTCACAGCGGGCCCGCTGAGGCCTCCTGTGCCGATGCTGAGCACCGGACGCCGCCGCTCGATGTCCACAGCCATCCCCATGAGGGTGTTGATGAGCGACACGCTGTCCGCCCCTTCCGCCTCACATGCCCGTGCGATGTCGGCGATGTCGGTGACATTGGGCGAGAGTTTTACGATGAGCGTTTTGTGGTAGCGAGCACGCACTGCCCTGACGACAGAAGCAGCACCCGCCGTCGTCACGCCGAAAGCCATGCCTCCCTGCCGCACATTGGGGCAGGAGATGTTGAGTTCTATGGCATTGATACGTTCCAGCGCATCAATGCGTGCGGCGCACTCCGCATAGTCATCAGGAGAGGACCCGCTCACATTGACGATGACTTGCGTGTCCAGGCCACACACCTGAGGATAGATGTGAGAGCAGAAGTAATCCACCCCCTTGTTCTGCAGTCCCACGCAGTTGAGCATCCCCATTGCCGTTTCCGCCATCCTGGGATAATCGTTTCCCTCACGGGGATGCAGCGTGGTGCCCTTGACGACGATGCCACCAAGGCCGCTCAGGTCGATGAAGTCGGCAAACTCAAGACCATAGCCAAAGGTTCCTGATGCCGTCATCACGGGATTCTTCAGAATAATATCATTTATCTTTACATTTAGATTGGCCATAGCAGTTGATTAATATTTAACACAGGACCTTGTTTGCACACACAGATATTTCCCTCTTTGGTAGGTTCCACACAGCAGAGACAGGCGCCCAGGCCACATGCCATCATGTTCTCGAGCGACACCTCACAGTCGATTCCCTTGGCTGCAGCCAACCTGGCCACCGCCAGCATCATGGGTTTAGGCCCACAGGTGCAGATGCGGTCGAAGACCTCTTTTTGCAGAACTGAATGACCGGTGACAAATCCTTTTTCGCCCTCGGAACCATCCTCTGTGGTGAGAAACACACGTCCCTGCGCCCTGAAGAGGTCAAGTTCCACCAGGTCGGATGCTTTTCTTGCCCCCAGCAGGAAGGTAGGTTCGCATCCCATCTGCCTGAGTTGAGCTCCCATGAAAAGCAGGGGTGCCACTCCCACTCCTCCGCCGATGAGCAATATGCGCTCCTGTGGTGCAGAGGGAAGGGAAAAACCGTTGCCCAGGGGTATGACGCAGTTGAGAAAATCGCCTCTTCGCAACGTTCCCAAGCGGGATGTTCCCTTTCCGACCATAGCTATCAGAAACCACACCTCATTACGCTCACGATCCAGGTAATTGATGGAGATGGGACGCCTCAGGAAGGTACTGGGTGAGCCATCCACTCTCAGTTCGGCAAACTGTCCTGGCAGCATCTCTGGCAGGCAGTCATCGGAAGTAAGCTTCAGGAGGGCGTACCTGTCGCCCAATCTTTCGCAGCTCACCACCTTTAAATCCAATATATACTTTTTCATCATCTGCAAAAGTAGATAAAATCTATGAATTATAGGTTAGTTGGATGAAGAAAATGACGAGGTTGAGGAGAATACTCAAAAAAACTACGGGCATACACACCAAGTGATGCCCGTAATCCGAAGAAATGTTATCCGTTGTTGAAAACATCGACGTAAGAGGCTATGTCTCAAAGCCTACGCCCAATAAAAATAATTGATTGATTGGAAATGTATATTAATAGAATATGTGTTATTTATTTCTTTTCCGGGACGAAAGACTCATAGGTCAGGTCGTCGTAATACACCTTTATTTCTGTGATTCGCCTTCTTGGCTTGTCAACATTTTTCATTTCTTTTGTAGCAGCATCATTACCAGAAGCTGTCTGACGTGCTTTACCACCCGTTGTTTTCCCTGAAACTGGAGGTTCATCCTCGAAATCCAATTCCACCTGTGCAGAAGGGGACGCAACACGTTCAGAACCTGTTTGTTGATCAGAAGAATCGACATACATATCGCCTTCACCATAGAGCACCCACATCATATTGATACGTGGCAATTTCTTATGAATAGCTTCCGTAATCCCATGAGTGGGCTTTGTCCTTCCATTGAACATGCCGCTCAGTGTGGCGGACGAGATCCCGAGGAGCTCAGCAAAGCTCTGTTGGGTCATATTCAATGACTCCATGATTTTTCTGATACGTTCTTTCATGCTGGTAAGTAAGTGATTCACCCATTTTTTGGCCTCTTCACTAAGATTTTACAAAGTTAAACCTTTTTTTTGGATTACGCAAGACTTTTTTGAAAAAATTTATAGTAAATGTTTTAAATATGTAAATGTAAATATTTGGGCGTATTTTACAAATACAAACACGAATTTACCCCTGTTAAGTAAAGAATCAATTTACATCTTAAAACCAAATCAAACAAATACTATAGTAACATAGCATATATTATTGGTTATTAGATATTTATACTTGCATTTACAAGGTAAAATAGTGGTGAATATGGCCAAAATCCCCTTTTTAGGCGATCAAAACCATAGAAAAAACTTTTATGTTTGCTTGCAAACTATTGGTTTCTCGTACTTTACACACAAATTGAATAATTGTATAAATATTCATATACATATTTAAATGTTTATCTTTTGTTGTATTTACATTTTCATATACGTTAATCTATTAAACAAATGTGAATTGTGAATTGTAAATTTAAAGATTTGCATTTTAAAATATTTGTTACGGTTGTGGTTTTGTAAATGCTAAAAAATCTTAACGGCGAATAAAGACGGGATGAAAAACATCAAAAATACGCATTTTTCGTTTTTTACCCACGCCAGCCTTGGTTTTTGTCAAAAACGCGAGTTTTGAAGCGTCAAAAAAGGGGTAAAAGATTTGTCTTGTTGCAATTTAGGTAAAAAAAACGCCCCTTGATGAAGGAGCGTTCTAGGTGAGCCAGAAGGCATTTTTAGCCCAAAAAGGCCAAAATCAATGCAAGATAAAGTAAACAAGTTGCTTGAGAAGTTCCCCTGGCGACGTATTTGGGTTATCTATACCCTTACTTTTAGCGTCAGTTTCTCTGATTTGCTGGATGATTTTCATTGTCTTGCCTGCGGAGAACACCCGCAGGGCCTTCATGTAGTCCTTCACTGCCCATTCCGACCTGAAGCCAAGAGCGAGCATCACTCCCCTATCCGTCCGGTCGGTGTAGTGAGCCACCATCAGGTTCTGGAAGAACGAGAACAGTCCAGGCAGGAAAGCGTAGAGTGAGGCAGCCTTTGGATTGCTGTCAAGATATTTTACTATCCTATTAGCCTTCAGCACATCCCTGTTGATGAGTGCGTCGCGCAGTTCAAACATATTGTAGTCTTTGCTGATGCCTATTTTCTGCTCCACCACCTCGGGTGTCAGTTTCCTTTCCCCTTCCGGCATGGAGACCAGCACCTTGTCGATTTCCGATGTGATGCGCGAGAGGTCGGAGCCGATGAAGTCGGCAATCATCGCCTTTGCCTTTTGGTCGATGGTCGCCTTGCATGTCTTGACATATTCATCGATGAAGGCAGGAATGGCATTTTCCCTAAGTTTCTCACTTTTGAACACCACCCCCACAGCTGCCGCCTTGGTGAGGTATTTCTTGCGAGCATCGAGTGTGCCATGCTTGTAGCAGATGACGAGGATGGTCGTGTTGAGCGGTTTCTCAAGATAGCCGTCGAGTCTGTCCCAGTTTTTTATGTTCTGCGCCTCCTTGACGATGACGACCTGATATTCCGCCATCATGGGGAATCGCCGTGCCATGTCCACCACCTGAGCAGCGGAGGTGTCTACTCCATAAACGACGGTTTGGTTGAAATCCCGTTCCTCAGGCGGCATGACATTGTTCTCTATATAGTCCGAGATCATGTCTATATAATAAGGTTCCTCCCCCATGAGGATATAGATGGGTTTGAACCGCCGCGCCCTAAGGTCGCCCATGATGGTGTCAACAGTTTGCTTGGTTGCCATTTTGCAGGTTTTCAGTTATCAAAGGAAGTATTTAGCAGTTGTCGGCTGAAAAACTTCACTTTTCGTTTTGAGAAACACATGTTTTGCACTATCTTTGCGTGACAGCAAAGATAGTGCAAACCTATCTTCGTCTGAAAGTCAAAGATAGTGCAAAGATAATAAAATGTTTCCAATCAACCTGCCATCATACCCTATAAAAATCGTCAACCGCGGAGGCAAGCCCAAGATATTCGACGACCTTCGCCGCCGCTATGTGGCCCTGACTCCAGAGGAATGGGTCCGGCAGCATTTCGTCCACTACCTTATCGGGCATCTTGGTTATCCCGCCTCTCTTCTTGCCAATGAGGTGGAACTGTCAGTAGGTCAGAAGAAGTTACGTTGTGACAGTGTGCTTTACGGTCTTCATGCCCAGCCCCTGATGATTATCGAGTACAAGGCGCCCACTATTCCCCTCTCCCAGCGGGTGTTCGACCAGATATCCGTCTACAACATGCAGCTTCACGTGGACTATCTGATTGTGAGCAACGGTATGGAGCACTATTGTTGCAAGATGGATTATGAGCATCAAAATTATTTATTTTTGACAGAGATACCAAGGTACGAAAATATTTAACATTTTTGAATCAACAAATAATTAGCATATGGGAATTTTCAAATGGATAGGCGGTGCGCTCGGTTTCATGACCGGAGGTCCTTTAGGAGCGTTTGCCGGTTATTTCATCGGCAACATCATCGACTCCATCTTTGATGAAGAGAATCAGCAGGACGGAGGAGGTTACGGCGACCCCAATGCCCAGGCTCAGGGTCAGCGCAACAGTTTTATGTTCTCCCTGCTGGTGTTGGCCTCTTATGTCATCAAGGCCGATGGCAAGGTGATGCATTCTGAGATGGAGTATGTGCGCGCTTTTCTCCGCAACAACTTTGGCGACGGAGCCGCTCAGCAAGGCAATGAGATTCTCCTGCGCCTCTTTGAGGAGCAGAGCAGGACCAATCCCTACACGTACCGCAACAAGATTCGTCAGGTGTGCGTTCAGATAGCCGCCAACCTCAACTACAGCGAGCGTCTGCAGTTGCTCGCCTTTCTGGTGGAGATAGCGAAAGCCGACGGCAGCCTGCCCACCAACGAGGTGAATGCGCTCTACGAGGTGGCACAGTACATGGGTCTTTCAGCAAGCGATGTGGATTCGATGCTTCATCTCAGCAGTGGCAGTTCATCTGGCGGTTCGCTTGAGGATGCCTACAAAGTATTGGGCATCTCTCCTGACGCCAGCGACGAGGAGGTGAAGAAAGCCTACCGCAAGTTGGCTCTTGAGCACCATCCCGACCGTGTGGCCAAGTTGGGTGAGGATGTCCGCAAGGCTGCCGAGAAGAAGTTCCAGGAAATCAATGCCGCCAAGGAGAAGATTTACAAATCCAGAGGACTGTAAATTGGGCATGGCCCAATTTGGATGAAAGATGAAGGATGAAAGATGAAGGATTGATACCACGTTAGTAATCATCTGTCTAAACTCCTAAAATGGATGAAGGATGAAAGATGAAGGATTGATACCACGTTAGTAATCATCTGTCTAAACTCC